>DASZCB010000812.1:0-2175 GCA_035943575.1 Rhodanobacter sp.
GGCATGTTCCAGGTGGCGCAGGCGCGGCCGGCGGCGGATCTCGATCGCAGCGAGGATGTGCTGCTGCTGCACGATCAGGCCGAGCCCGATGGGCCGCCGGCTCCGGTGAAATCGATGGGGCCACCCAGCGATCTGGCGCCGATCAACGGCGATACGCCGACCGTGCCGACGGGCAAGCCGGCCTTGCCTGTGAGCAAACCGACGCCACCCGCGACTGGGGGAGTGCCGCGATGAACAAGCAGCGCCTGAGCTTGTGGTGGTTCATCGGCACACTGGTGTTTGCGCTGGTGTCGATGCTGGTGCCGCTGCCCGGCGTGCTGGAACCGTTCAAGCCGTATTGGCCGGCGTTGATCCTGCTGTACTGGTCGCTGGAGTCGGAGGATCGGGTCACCCTGGGGCTGGCATTCGGGGTGGGGCTGGCGGCGGATCTGCTCAATGGCGTGGTGCTGGGCGAGCAGGCATTGCGGCTGTGCGCACTGGTCTTCATCGCGCTGCGCTTCCGCTCGCGACTGCGCTTTTTCCCGATGTGGCAGCAGGCGCTCGCGGTGCTGGCACTGCTGTTGAACGACCGCATCCTGCTGCTGGTCGTGCGCGTGCTGGCCGGGGCATCGCTGCCGCCGGCGAGCTGGTGGATCTCGCCGTTTGTCGGTGCCGCGTTGTGGCCGTTCCTGTTCCTGCTGCTAGACGACTTGCGCGCCCGTCTGCGGATTCAATAAGACATGAACCAGTGACATGAAGATCCGGCGTTCGATCAAGGACCCGCGCGGCGAAAGCGAACTGTTTCGGCGCCGCGCCGTGGTGGGCTTCGTGCTGCTCCTGCTCGCTCTTTGCCTGCTGGTCAGCCGCTACATGTTGCTGCAGGTAACGCGTCACGACGAATTTGTCACCCGCTCGACCAACAACAGTGTCAAGCCGCGAGTGATTCCGCCGGCGCGCGGGTTGATCTACGATCGCAACGGTGTGCTGCTGGCAGACAATGTGCCGGCGTTCCGGCTCGAGGTGGTGCCCGAGCAGGTCAAGGACATGCCGGCTTTGCTGGCCGAGCTGGGCAACGTGGTGCCGCTGGGTCAGGATGATCTGGACGCGTTCAAGAAGCAGCTCAAGCAGAGTCGTCGCTTCGACAGTGTGCCGCTGAAGATGCGCCTGACCGAAGACGAGATCGATCGCTTCGCGGTGAACCGCTGGCGTTTTCCCGGCGTGGATGTGGTGCCTTACCTGACCCGACGCTATCCGCTCGGTGGACTTTTCGCACATGTCGTGGGTTATGTCAGCCGCATCGACGCCGACGACGTTGATCGGCTTGATCCGGCGCGCTACAAGGGCACCAGCCATGTCGGCCGCAGCGGCATCGAGCGCTCCTACGAAGATGTCTTGCACGGCACGCCGGGCTACGAGCTGGTCGAGGTGAATGCCGATGGACGTACCCAGCGTGTATTGCAGACGTATCCGCCGATACCTGGCAGGAATCTGTACCTGAGCATCGACGCGCGCATGCAAAAAGCTGCTGAGGCGGCATTCGCCGGTCGACCAGGCGCTGCCGTGGCGATCGATCCGCGCAATGGCCAGGTGCTGGCGATGGTCAGCATTCCCTCGTTCGATCCGAACCTGTTCGTCAATGGCATCGGTCAGGCCGATTACAGCGCGTTGACCAACGACCCGGACAAGCCGCTGGTCAACCGCGCGCTGAAAGGCGTCTATCCGCCCGGCTCCACGGTGAAACCGTTTCTCGCGTTGGGCGGGCTCGAGTATGGCGTGCGCCGACCCGGAGACACGGTGCTGTCCACCGGCGAGTTCTGCCTGCCAGGACAGACGCGTTGCTATCGCGACGATGACCGCGGCGGCAATGGCGTAGTCAACATGGTGCGTGCGATCGAGAAGTCGACCAACACCTACTTCTACAAGCTGGCTCTGGATCTGGGCATCGACCGACTGAGCGCCTGGATGAGTCGCTTCAGCTTCGGCGGCAAGACCGGTATCGATCTGCTCGGTGAATCCGAAGGTGTGCTGCCCTCGCGCGAATGGAAGGCTCAGCACAGCAAATTTGGCTGGTTTCCCGGCGAAACCGTGATCGCTGGTATCGGGCAGGGTTACTGGGAGGTGACTCCATTGCAGATTGGCCATGCCGTCGCCACCCTGGCCGGACATGGCGTGCCTTACCAGCCGCGGCTGGTGATG
>DASZCB010000813.1:0-4812 GCA_035943575.1 Rhodanobacter sp.
CAAGAGGCTCCGCAGCCGTCCACGCTGCTCGACCGCAGCGATGTCCGCGTCAAGCACGCCACCGAGATCGGCAGCGTCGTTGCCGCCTTCGTCGAACGGGTGCGCTCAGGCGATCTGGGATCGTTGCCGGTCATCGCGGGCCTGATCATCATCTGGACCGTGTTCACCAGCCTGAACCCGGTGTTCCTCTCGGCCGACAACCTCGTGAACCTGCTGTTCGACTGCTCGACGGTGGGGGTGATCGCGCTCGGCATCGTCTGCGTGCTGATGGTGGGGCAGATCGACCTGTCGGTGGGCTCGATGAGCGGCTTCGCCTCGGCTCTGTTAGGAATGCTTTGGGTCAATCACGGCTGGCCAGTGGCGCTGGCCATCGTCGCCGCCGTCGTCGTCGGCGCGCTCGTGGGCGTCCTGTACGCGATCCTGCTCAACCGGCTCGGCATGCCGAGCTTCGTCTCGACGCTGGCCGGCCTGCTCGCGATCCTCGGCTTGCAGCTCTATGTGCTCGGCGCCAGCGGGTCGATCAATCTGCCCTACGGCTCCGCGATGGTGAACCTCGGCCAACTAATCATCATCCCTCCTGTCATCTCGTACCTCCTTGCACTGGCGCCGGGTGCCGTGATGCTGGCGCTCGGATTGCGCACGCGCGAGCGCCGCAGTGTGGCCCGTCTCTCGGCGCCCTCGGTGGCCAGTCTTCTCGCGCGCAGCCTCGCTATCACCGTCCTTCTGGAGGCCGTGGTTGCCTATCTTAGTCAGGGACGAGGTGTTCCACTGATGTTCGCCATCTTCCTCGGCATCGCGATTGCAATGGACTATGCATTGACGAGGACGCGCTGGGGCCGCTCGATGCACGCCGTCGGCGGCAATCACGAGGCGGCGAGGCGAGCTGGCATCAATGTCGGCGCCATTTACACCAGCGCCTTCGTGCTATGCGCCAGTCTCGCCGCGCTCGGCGGCGTGCTGACGGCGGCACGGCTCGCCTCGGCCAGCCAGCAGGCCGGTACCGGCGACGTGAACCTGAACGCCATCGCCGCAGCCGTGATTGGCGGTACGAGCCTGTTCGGTGGGCGGGGCAGTGCGTATTCTGCAGTACTGGGCATTATCGTGATCCAGTCGATTGCCAGCGGCCTGACGCTGCTGAACCTGTCGTCCTCGCTGCGCTTCATGATCACCGGCGCGGTGCTGGCGATTGCGGTGATCGTCGATTCGCTCGCGCGGCAGTCCCGCGTCTCGCATGGTCGCGCGTAATTCCAGAGAATCGAGGAGAGCAGTCAATGAGTGAATCCATCAAGGGAAAAGTTGCCGCCATCACGGGTGCGGCATCGGGTATTGGCCTCGCATGCGCGCGCACGCTGATCGCGGAAGGCGCGAAGGTCGTTCTGATCGATCGAACGAAGGACCGGCTCGAGCAACTCTGTACGGAACTGGGGCCGAACGCGTTTCCACTGGTCGTGGATCTGCTGCAGCCGTCGGAGGTTTCGGGGATGCTGCCAAAAATCCTCGACCTTACCGGCGGCCTCGATATCTTCCATGCCAACGCCGGCGCCTACGTCGGCGGCGAAGTGCTGGACGGCAATCCGGATGAGTGGGATCGCGTACTGAACCTGAACATCAGTGCCGCGTTCCGTTCGGTCCACGCCGTGCTGCCGCACCTGGTCGCGCAGAAATCGGGCGATATCATCTTCACCAGTTCGATCGCGGGCATCGTTCCGGTCGTGTGGGAGCCGATCTATACCGCTTCCAAATTCGCGGTGCAGGCCTTCGTCCACACGACTCGCCGCCAGCTCGCCAAGCATGGCGTGCGAGTCGGTGCGGTGGCCCCCGGCCCGGTTGTGACTGCCCTGCTCGACGACTGGCCGAAGGCGAAGATGGACGAAGCGCTCGCCTCGGGCAGTCTGATGCAGCCCACGGAGGTCGCCGATGCGGTGCTTTTCATGCTGACGCGGCCACGCAACGTGACCATCCGTGATCTCGTGATTCTTCCCAACAACGTCGATCTGTGAAACACATGAAAGGGCGGGCCCAATTTGGCGCGCCGTCGATCTGAAACGCCAATGTGCAGACAGTCAACAGGCAGCGAGCTATGACCTCAGAAAACCCGACCTCCGGTGCGACTGACAGCGCGCGCGATGTGCGTTATGTGATCGGCGTGGACGTGGGCACGGGCAGCGCCCGGGCCGGAATCTTCGACCCCGCCGGTCGCATGGCGGCGTCGGCCAAGCGTGACATTACGCTGTTCCACGCGAGCGGCTCCATCGTCGAGCAGTCGAGCGGCGAGATCTGGAAGGCCGTCTGCGATTCCGTGAAAGATGCGATGTTGCGCGCTGCGGTGTCACCCGATCAGATCGCTGGCATCGGGTTCGACGCCACCTGTTCGCTCGTCGTGCTGGGCGCAGGCGGGCAGCCCTTGCCGGTGGGGCCATCCGGGCAGGCTGAGCGCAACATCATCGTCTGGATGGACCACCGCGCCCTGAAGCAGGCGGAGCGTATCAACGCGACGGGCCACGAGGTGCTGAAATTTGTTGGCGGCAAGATCTCGCCGGAAATGGAGACGCCGAAGCTGCTATGGCTCCTCGAGAACAGACCCAGCGTCTTCGAGGCAGCATGGCAGTTCTTCGATCTGACCGATTTCCTGACCTGGCGCGCGACCGGGGATCTGTCCCGATCCACCTGCACGGTCAACTGCAAATGGACCTATCTGGCGCACGAACGGCGCTGGGACGAAAGTTACTTCCGCACCGTCGGCCTTGGCGTGCTCGCGGACGAAGCGTTTGAGCGAATTGGCCAGACGGTTGTCGACGCAGGTACGGCGCTGGGAAGCGGATTGACGGCGGACGCCGCTGCGGAGCTCGGCCTGCGAACCGGAACGCCAGTCGCCACGGGCGTGATTGATGCCCATGCCGGAGGGATCGGCACGGTCGGCGCTGATGGTGAGTCCGAGTCCTGCCTCGCCTACGTATTCGGCACCTCATCGTGCACGATGACCACGACCCGCAGTCCCGTCTTCGTGCCCGGTGTGTGGGGACCTTATTTTTCGGCGATGGTACCGGATGCATGGCTCAATGAGGGTGGCCAATCGGTGGCCGGCGCTGCGATCGAACGGCTGCTTTCGATGCACCCCGCAGCCCCCGACGCACGACGCCGCGCAGAGCGCGAGGGCCAGTCCTTGCCGGTGATGCTCGCGGGTCTCGCCGAGCAGGCGGCCGACAACCTGTCGGGGACGGTGGCGCAGGCCAACGGCCTGCATGTCGTCCCGGAGTTCCTGGGAAACCGTGCTCCGCTGGCCGACCCGCATGCAAGAGCGGTGATTGCGGGCCTGGGAATGGAGGACGACCTGAACAGCCTGGTCGCACTCTACATTGCGGGCGTTTGCAGCATTGGTTACGGCCTTCGTCAGATCATCGAAGCGCAGGCTATTGCCGGTGCGCCGATCGAGCGAGTGGTGATCAGCGGCGGCGCGGGGCGACTCGATCTCGTTCGGCAACTGCTCGCGGATGCCACGGGTAAGCCCGTGCTCGCCACGCAGGCGGACGAGCCCGTGCTGCTGGGCGCTGCGATGCTGGGCGGCGTGGCTGGCAACCTATTCGACGACGTGCGTTCGGCGATGGCCGGGATGTCGCAAATCCGTAAGATCTACGAGCCGGAGA
This sequence comes from Rhodanobacter sp., assembly GCA_035943575.1. Lineage (GTDB taxonomy): Bacteria > Pseudomonadota > Gammaproteobacteria > Xanthomonadales > Rhodanobacteraceae > Rhodanobacter. Next base: position 3,645 of record DASZCB010000813.1, read on the forward strand.
CGGGTGATATCGCAGCACTGCACGAGGCGCGGTTTCGCGCCTTTGGGCAGTTGCAGATCGTGGCCAGAGAAATTCGCCAGGTACATGGTGACGGTAACCGTCCGACCGCAACCGTTCTTGACAGCCCCCAGTAGTACGGGTGACTGTAATACCCGAGGTATTGAATCTCGTGCTGTCGCAACCTCAGCTATGCGTTTTGACGTTCCGCGCACATGAAAGTGGAGGGAAGACGAAAACCTTGATAGCGCGAGTCAGGCATTCTTGATTCCAGACCATGTTCGCGTCGGACCACCGCATCGTAGAAGCGGTTCGATACGTCGCTGCGTATCGCTCGTCATCCCATGGCACGAGGCGCCCTGAGCTATTCGATCGTGCCTGCCCCCGCACCACGCATCGCACCGACGTGTTTTTACCGACCATACAGGTACGTCCTGCGGTAAAAACGGGCACATGGCGACCGCTGCAACCCGAGCGCTGATCCTCCAACCAGGCTTCGGAAGCCATGCCCTGCAACTTGCCATTGAATCACAACGTGATATTGTTGGCGGTGACAGACATTGCGGGTTTGACGCTGGTTCCGGATCGTGCGCAGACCAGGTGGCGGGTACGAATGGTGCGACGGGGATGGATATTGGTGTGCGAGGAGAAGACCATGTCGCTTGAAATCAAGGTGGGACCGCCACAGCTTGCGATTCATCAGGGACACGCAGTTCTCCTGACCGATCCGGATGGCCAGATCAAGGGGCCGACCCAGAAGGGCCTGTACTTCTACGACACCCGCGTGATCAGCAGCTGGACGGTGTATGCCGACGGTGAACCGTGGGATCTGCTCAATGGCGGCACCACCACCTCGTTCGACGCGCGCATCTTTCTGGTCAACCGGGCACTCGTCACCGAGACCGGTCTGATCGCGCCGCACACCATCGGGTTCATGCTCAGCCGTCAGATCGGCGGCGGTGTGCATGAGGATCTCGATCTGGTCAACTATGGCCAGTCGAAGGTGCACTTTAACCTCGAAATCGCGGTACGCAGCGATTTTGCCGACATCTTCGAGGTGAAGTCCGGCCACTTCATCCGGCGCGGCCACATCACGACGAAATGGTCCGAGCGCAAGCAGCGTCTCACCACCGCCTACGATAACAAGGACTTTTCGCGCGAAGTCGCGATG
>DASZCB010000814.1:0-3501 GCA_035943575.1 Rhodanobacter sp.
CTTGCCGTCGGAGAACGTGCCGGCGCCGCCCTCGCCGAACTGCACGTTGGATTCCGGATGCAGGTTGCGCTTGCGCCACAGGTCCCAGGTGTCTTTGGTGCGCTCGCGTACTTCCTTGCCGCGATCGAGGATGATCGGTCGAAAACCCATCTGCGCCAGGATCAACCCGGCGAACAGGCCGCACGGGCCGAAGCCGATCACCAGCGGACGATGCGACAGTTGCGCTGGCGCCTGCGCCACGAAGTGGTATTCGGTGTCGGGCGTGGGCTGGACGTGTGGGTCGTCGGCGAAGCGCCGCAGCAGCTCAGCTTCGTGCGTGGTATCGATATCCAGCGCATAGATCAGCACGATCGCGCCACGCTTGCGCGCATCGTAACTGCGTTTGGCGACGGTGTAGCCGGTCAGCGAGACGGCCTCGATAGCCAACCGCTGGAGGATCGCGGCAGTCAGCGCGGCCTCGCTGTGATCCAGCGGCAGCTTGAGGTCGATCAGTCGCAGCATGCGGATCCGTCACGGTCGGTCGGAGCGGTGAGAAGGGCCCGGAGCCGTCACGCTGTCGGGGCTGACCCGCTATTGTCGATGCGATCGTGCAGGATGGACAAGGCGCAATTCAGAACCCGCGTAACCGCAACGATCATCGCTTGCCGGTGTTACGAAAGCTGACATGGAGCGTCAGCTCAAGCGGCAAGAATGGTCAGGATCTGCTCACCCGTGGCCTGTGGATGCAGCAGGATCAGGCGCGCGGCGCTCTTGCGTGAATGACGGCACGCTGCGGCCAGACAGAGTTGGCCATCATTGCTGGCGATCGCCAGCGCACGGGCCTGGTGTGAAGGGTCATGGCAGACCAGGCCATGCTGGGGGCCGCCGACAATGACGTACTCGATGTCTTGTTCCATGGACGTGCCCTCGGTAATCGGGAAGCGGGGTGGCTCCCGATATATACCAAGCAGGGAGCGAGCCATCGCGCCCCGGCAAATGCGGTACGTGTCACAAATTTTGAATCTTGAGTGGCTTTCAGTCTTCAGTAGCGGTCGCGGTATGGCCCTTCGCCGCCGGAACGCCATCGCCGTGTTCGGCTTGCTCGCACATTGTGATCCGCTACAGGCCAGGCGCAGTGCAGGCTGCGTCTGGCGTGCGGATTCTCGTGGGGATATCCGGCTGCGGCGGATTATTCGCTACCGATGAAATCCATCTTGCCGATCTCGGTGCCGGCCTCGCGCAGGATGTTGTACGCGGTGGTGCAGTGGAAGAACAGGTTGGGAATGATGAAATGCAGCAGGTAGGCTTGGCCCTCGAAGTTCATCTCGCCCGTGCGCATCTTGAGGACGATGGCGCGCGCTTCGCTGCCGTCGATTTGCTCCGGCTTGAACGAGTTGATGTATTCGATGGCGCGTTCGATGCGCGAGTAGGCCTGCTCCAGCGTGGTTTCGCTGTCCTCGAACGTCGCTGGCTCTACGCCGGCCAGGCGGGCAGTGCCGCGGGTAGCCATGTCGCAGGCGATCTGTACCTGCCTGATCAGCGGCAGCATGTCGGGTATCAGCCGTGTCTGCAGCAGCACTTCGTCAGTGACGCTCTTCGCCTTCGCGTGTTCCTCGCCTTTCTTGAGCACGTGCGTGAGATTGCCAAGCGCACGGACGAAGACGGGAACGGAAGCCTGATACATGGACAGTGTCATGGGGATTGCTCCGGTGGGGCGTGGGGAATCGATTCGGACGAAAGCTCGTTGAATGGCAGGGTGGGGACGATGTCGTCGATTGCCAATGGTTCGCCAGTCTGCATGTTGCGGGTTACGCGTGAGGCGATCAGCGCGGCGGCGAACAGCAGCGAGGCGGCCAGCACGAACGCCGCGCCGGGCAGATGCTGCACCGGCGCGTGGTCACTGATGAACAGTGCGAAGATGTTGGCGAACAGCGCCGGGCCGAAAATGCCGGCCAGGCTGGCCAGGCTGGTCAGTGCGCCCTGCAGACGGCCCTGCTCATGCGGATCGACCTGGTGCGTCATCATCGCCTGTGCCGGCGGTCCGGCCAGGCCGCCAAGACTGAGGAACGGAATGCCGAGCAGGAACAGCCATGGCAGGGAGGCGAAGCCGAAGAACACGTAACCGACAACGCACAGCACGAGCCCGGCCAGGATCATCCGCCGCTCGCCCAGTTTCGGCATCAGCCGGCGCACCAGCACGGCCTGCACCAGTCCGCTGCATAGGCCGACCAGCCCCAGCGTGTAGCCGACCGCCTGCGGTCCCCAGCCGTAACGGTAATCGGTATACAGCACGTAGGTGGAGTTCAGCGAGAACTGCGCCAGGTTGATCAGGAAGAACACCGCGGCTAGACCGAACACCTGCGGATAGCGGCGCAACAGCACCACCGCGCCGAACGGGTTGGCATGGCGCCAGTCGAAGCGAGCACTGCGCTTTTCCTTAGGCAGCGATTCGGGCAGCACGAAATAGCCGTAACAGAAGTTGATCAGCGACAGCACCGCCGCTACCCAGAACGGCAGGCGGATGTGCAGGTGGCCCAGAAAACCGCCCAGTGCCGGGCCGACGATGAAGCCGATGCCGAACGCGGCTCCCAGCGTGCCGAACGCCGCCGCGCGTTTCTCCTTCGGCACGATGTCGGCGATATAAGCATTCGCGGTGGAGAAACTCGCCGCACAGACACCCGACACCGCACGGCCGATGAACAGCAACCACAGCACCGGCGCCAGTGCCATCACGATGAAGTCGATGCCGAGGCCGAAGCTGGAGATCAGAATCACCGTGCGCCGACCGAAGCGATCCGACAGCGCGCCCTGCACCGGCGAGAACACGAACTGCATCAACATGAACAGCGCGCCGAACGCGCCCGACCACACGGCAGCCTTTGAGATGCTGCCGCCGATCAGGTCCACGATCAGGTGCGGCAATACCGGGATGATGATGCCGAACGCCAGCATGTCCAGCATCACGGTGACAAAGATGAAAGTGAGCGCGGCACGGCGCTGCGGCAGGGCGGGAGTCGGTGACTGATCCATGGGTCTTGGCAAGGCGTTGGGAGCTGCACGATAGCCGAATGGCGCCGACGCGACACGTGCAGTGAACGGTGAGCAGCGGCCGGAAGGGCTGGGGCGTCCCTAACCCAGGCGTGCGCGCGGAAAGTGCAGTTCCACCATCAGTCCCGGCATCGCATCGCGCAGTACCAGGCCGATGCCGTGCAGGTCGCTGATCGCCGCGACCAGCGCGAGGCCTAGTCCGGCACCGGGCAAGTTGCGGCTGCTGTCCAGCCGCACGAAACGTTTCAGTACCTGCGCGTGCGATTCGGGTGGAATGCCGGGGCCGCGATCAGTCACTCGTCCGATCACGGCATCGGCCTGTACTTGCAGCTCCAGCCGGAGGTGCGAGCGCATCGGCGTGTGATGCAGCGCATTTTCCACCAGGTTGACCAGCATCTGGGTGAGTAGCGCGCGGTCGCCGTGCAGGCGCTGGCCGGCGGCGATATGGGCCTCGAACGGGTGGCCGCTGTCTTC
>DASZCB010000815.1:0-6082 GCA_035943575.1 Rhodanobacter sp.
CGCGTTCCCGACGGACCATCCACTGTCGTCATACGATGTGGCTGCGTAGTTCGCCGAATCTACTAGCGTCGTCTTGAAGTACCTCCACGATGATTGAGCGTCAATGCCCGGCGCGTTCGACACGACGAAACTGAAGCTCGGGATGCGATCACCCGGAGTGCTCACGTCGAAGTTCTTGAATACCGCAACGCAACTGCTTCGGTACGCCGGGGTGTTGCCTACGCCGGTAATAGCCTCAAGCGTAGAGTGGGGCATCTGTGACTCAGCCCCGTACAGGAAGTCAACATTAGCTTTCCACTTCAACGAGTCGGCCAGCATCCCGGAGCCGGGCCGCACGTCGTAGACGAGCTTACCGTCCTGGATGACCATCAGAATCGAATTGATCGTGCTATCGCGCAGCTCACTTGATTCACACACGAGAATGGCGAAGTCCTGCACGGCGGTGTAGGTGACCTGCACCGGGCCGCCTTTGCCATTGTCCTTGTGGCGAATCTGCCTGCGCGAGCTGACCTGCACAATCGTTCCGGCGATCATAGCCGTGCCCTGCACCCAAGCAATCGGGTTGCCGTCCGTTGCGCTCTGCTGCTGGCCGTCGCCGATTTTCGGGCCGTTGATGTGCGTCGGGTCTACCGCGCCGCCGATCGCGCCGCCGATCGCCATGCCAAGCTGGATCGCCGCAGGGTTGCCCGCGCCGAAATACGCGCCAATGGCTCCGCCAACGACCGTGCCTATCTGCTGACCTGACATTTAGGCTGCCATCCTTGCGCCTTTGCGCAAATTGCATCGCGGAGTCAAGAGCTGCACATTCGAATCGATATTTCGCCCGCCTAGCGCCAACGGGATGATGTGGTCGATGTGGAACCCCTCATAAAGCGACGCGCCGCAACAGGCGCAAAGGCCACTCTGTCGAGCAAATAGCGTCTCGGCAATTCCTGCAGACAGAGTCTCCCCAAGGATCCTTGCCCGCCTGTTGTGTTGGTGCACTCGGTGCCTGATGGGATTGGCGCTCTGCCAAGCTGATTTTGTGGCGCGTCGCCTATCTTGATTAGAATTTTTCCACGCTTGAGTCATCTCTAGACACTTCGCGTAATGCTTTTCTCGATAGCGAGCTGAATACTCGGCATGCTTGCCCGAAGTCTTTTCCTTAATCGCCTCGGCATTCTCCGCGCGGTACTTTGTGGCGTAGGCCAAGTTGCTTTGTCGATGCTTTTGATAGCACCTGGCTCTAGTCGCGCGCCGTGCTGCTTTGCGCTCCTCTGGCGTCATCATGGACGGAATACCTCCACGATGTTGTCGAGCCACTCGTCGTCGATACGATGCTCGCTCACTTTTTTCACTTGCGCGAACGCATGGATCAGCGAAAGGCCGCCGTAGAGGTAGTCGCCTGCGATGCCGACGTGCGACGGCTCACCGCGGAATCGCATCAGCGCAACGTCGCCGGGGCGCATCTCATCCTTCGGGATTGGCTCGCCGAAATTGGCGACACACATCGCACGCAGCCCTTGGTTCAAAGGCTCGCGCCCGTAGGCTTCAACGTCAGCCGGCTCGCGCCCGATCGCTCGTAGGCACACGGCCACAAGCCCCGCGCAATCCACGCCCCGCTCTGACCGGCCTTGATGGCGAAAGCGCACGTCAAGATAACTACGCGCCTCAGCAATGAACGCGAGTCGCTCAGCGTCGCTCAGCGGCGGTCCGATGGCGCGCATCAATGGGCGCTCGGCGATTGCAGGTCGGTGCCGTTGGCACGGGGCAATTCGGGCTCCGCGCGCATGTTCAGCAGGTTGCTGTACACGTCTCGACACATCGCCTTCGATTTATCGCAGTCGCGGCGGATCTGGAACGTGTCGCCCGGCGCGATCGACTGCTGGGTTGGGATGACCAACGTAACGGCGCCGGTTGCGGCCACGTAGGACTCCACCTCGTTCTCGCGGCCCGCGTTCGCGCCCGTCAGCCAGTGCACGACACCGGGGGAAAAGAAGCCATCCGGCTGCAAGGTCAGCGTGCCGTCCCACGTATACGCGACGCCCGAAGCCGGCGCGGTCGTGACGCCCGATCCGTTGTTGAATGTCACCAGTCCCGACGAGTTAATCGTGTAATGCGTGGTCGGTGTGCCGTTCGCATAAACCGTTGTGACGGTGAACCCCGAGCGCACGGCGTCGCCAGCTGTATCGAGCAGCTGCGTCGTGGCCTGAGTGCCATTGCCGGTAAAGAACGGCACGCCGCTGACAGGGCCGGTGGCGCTTCCGGGCGGCGCACCGATGCCGGGAGCGTTGACCAGCGTGAAATCACGGTCTGGCTCGGCGCCGACCGTCGCCACCGTGGCGTTGTACCAACGCAGCGGCATCTTGCACCGCAGATCACCAAACTGTGCGCGGCAGGTGATCGAGGTAAGTTCGATGATGGAGTTCTGCTTGAGGATCTGCGTGAGCGAGCGCAATTCGAGCTTGCACGTCAGTTCGTCGAGCATCGTGACCTGACCCACCTGACCGGCGTTCAGGATGACGTGGCCTTGCGTCAGATCTTCGTAGTTCACGAGATACTGCACGAAGCGCGCGCAGTCATAGTCGCCAGCAGCGACCCCTGCGGCTGTGACGCCATCGGCCGGGTAATCGGCGAGCAGCCCCGACGCCTCGCTGCTGCCGACGCTCATGTCTGCCTTTGTGTCGAGGTCAAACGACGTATAGCCGCGTTTGGCGCGATAGGTCAGCGGGCCGGTGCCGTCGTCGTAGGTCACATCCGCATCGAGCGTGCATATGCCGAATGTCGCCACGCCAGCGCGCACCGGCATGATCTTCAGCAGGTAGCAGACGGTGTGCGATGAGCCCTTCAAATGCGCAGCAAGCGCGGTCGAAATAGCGCGCGGCATTAGACGCCCACCTCAAGCAATTCAATATCGGCCGTCAGCAACTCGGGGCGGATAGCGGTGAACGATCCGTAGTCCGACATGAAGCGCACCCACACGTCGAACTTGCCCGACCATACCGCTGACGAATGCGGCCAGTTCGACGTAGGCGTGAATAGCCCGGTGGTGAAGTCGCAGGTGCCGGCGATCGGTGTCACACCATCAACGTCGAACACCGTCACGCTGCCGGACACTGGTGCCTGTATCTGACGCATAGCGTGCTGCGTGCCGAAGGTGTAGGTCTTGATGAGCTGGGCCGGAGTCGTAGTGCCAACGGTCACGGGCATGAACTCGCCCACTGCATTGAAGTCGACCAAATCCTGAAAGCGGAACGCGCCCCACTGGCCGGCGCACACGTAGAAGATCGAGCGCAGCTCGCTGATGTCGGCCGCGGTAAAGGCGCCGACGTTGGCCGTGTAGTGGTGCTTCGGGTACTGCCACAGCTTGTTGCGATTCTCGCGGCCGCTGGATAGCGTCTGGACATTCGTGCTCCACTCGGGGCCGCCGATGAAGCCAGACGCAACGCCAACCGACATGCGCTGGTCGATGAATCCGGTGGTCATATGGTCAAGTCCGCGGTATGGGATAACATGCGATTCGTTAGCCTTCGTACATGCCAGGGGTGGGGAATAATGATTTCGATAAAGATGAGTGGCGCACTTCTCTTGACGGCCGCGTTTCTTTCTGGATGCGCGACGCCTGTGCTCATGCTGAAGAACGAAAAAACCGGCCAAATTGCGAGATGCGGCGGAGAAGCTAGCGGCTCCATGGCCGGCGGCCTTATCGGCTACAACATTCAAAAGAAAACAGATAAAGCCTGCGCCCGAGACTATGAGAGCCGAGGATTCACTCCCATAAATAAGTGACGGAAGACTTCAGCTATTCCTCGCCGTAGCAATGCGTTGTTTCTGCGCCGTCTGCTGTGCAATCTGTGAGGCGGTTCGGCGATTGATCGTGCCTTGCACGACGATGGTTTGATTGACGGACACGTTGCGGCCACCGCCCTGCACAGCCACGCCGAGCTTGCCGTCATTCCCGCGTTGCAGCGGCAGAATGGCCTCCGGGCCAGCCTCACCCATGAGCCCTGCACCATGTGCGAAGGCGAACATGGTCGGCTTGTCGACAACCTGGCCGGAGTAGGCGGATAGCCCCTGTGATGCGAAGACGTTGCCCTTGGCGCTCTTCGTGGTGAACGCATTCATGAAGTTGCTGAAGAGGCTGCCCCAGCCACCTGCTGTGCTGCCCGGCGTCGAACTTGCGGAACCACCGCCTGTCGTGCTGAAGGAATCAAACAACGCCTGGATCGCCTTGTTCGCGACGAACTTCAGCGCCTGCTGGTACATCGAATCGATCAGCGAGCCAAACGCCTGCTTTGCCGATTCCGTGCCAGACACGAACTTTGCGAACGCGTCGCTGGCCCCACCCAGGAACGAGGTGGTCAGCTTTTCCATCTGGCCGGCCATGTTCTTCTGTTCGTCCATGAAGGCAGTCAGCGCGGTCTTGTAGCCATTCAGACCATTGGCCCGCTCTGCGTCGATCTTCGCATCGCCATCCGTGACGATCTTCACCTGCTGATCGATGTTCTTTTTCAGCGCCGAAATATCAGCATCAAACACCGCCGTATTGCCACCCTTAGCCTTCACCGCATCGCGCTTGAGCTGCAGGTTTGTAAGTTCCTCGGCATTCTTGCGAGTCAGGTCGGCCAGCTGCTGCAAACGCGCAGCCTCTTTCGGGCCTAGCGTGATTTGAGCAATCTGCGCATCGACAGACCGCTGCATGGCTTCGTTCTGCTTGTCTAGGCTGGCTTGGTACTGCTTGATGGCGACAGCGTTATCGGCGTCGAGGATCTTTGCCTGCTTCGCATAGCCCTCATTCAGCGCGGCCACGCCAACAGCGACCTGTGCCTGTACCTTCGCGACATCCTTGCCGCTGGCGATCAGCTTTGCGCCGGCATCGACAATGGCGAGGATCGCAGTTACCTGCGCGTTGTCAGCCTTGTCGCCGCCTACGCCCTGGTCGAACACCTGTGCTTTCTGCACCAGACCATTCAGGCTGGCGAAGGGGTCTGCGGTGCTGGCTCGCTTGGCACCGTGAACTTTTGTCGCCGATTCGTAGGCTTTTTGCGCATCAGCAATCTGCTGGTTGGCGCGCGCTTCGATCTTGGCCTTTTCGGCAGGGTCGACCACGCCATACAACGCCGCCAGACGATCGCTGTTCGCTTTCTTTATAGAGTCGTCGAGCCGCTCCTTCGGCGTCTTGAAGTTGGACAGCCTACCTTGTGCAGCAATGGCGTCGGAGTTACCACGCGCCGCCAGTTCCTTGGCGTTGTCTGCGAAAGCATTGGCGACCTGCTTGGCTTTCAGGTCATTGATTTCGGCCTGCAGTTGCGCGACGCGCGGGTCGTTTGCGCCAACGCCGGGCATCCACTCCTTGCCAACCATTTGCCCGTTTGCCAGGCCGTCACGTTTCCTCTCAAGGGCAGTAACCTGATCTTGCAGACCAGACGGCGCGCCAACGCTCTTGACAGCAGCCCATGCCGTGCTCCACGCATTGCCTACGGCATGAGCGGCACGAATGAGAATGCCGGCGTTGTCTTCCACTTCCTTGGCGCGATCATTCATCGCGGAGGTGTACGCCGACTCAGCAAGCCGCGCAGCATCGCGCGTGCGGCCCTCTTCTTCCAGCGCGGCGATCTGCGCATACTGTGCAGCCGTCAGGAAGTTGTACTGCTCGTTGAGCTTGGCGATCGCCTTGGCGGGCGCGTCGCCGATGTCGATCAGGCTTTGAGCGACCTTTTCAACGCTCTGGCCGGTGACAGTGGCAATGTTGACCGCGTCGAAGGCAAGCTTGCCAAGCCCGGCGCCCGCCTCTTTGCCCGATGCCACAAACAGCTCGACCGCCTTGCGCGCATCGCCCCATTTGCCCGTGGCTGCACCGACCGCGTTCGCCATGCTGTTGAGCGATACGGCGCCCGTGCCAGCCGCGCCCCCGGTGGCTATCAGTGACACGCGAAGCTTTTCTGCTTCCTCGTATCCCTTGATAGCGCCGACGACGAACAGGGCGACAGCAGCGACGCCAGCCAGCACAGCAGCACCCATGCCACTAAACGCCAGCTTCATCACACCGGATGCGTTCGCCAGAGTCAGCGCCGATTGCTCGAAGCGACCGTAGTTACCCATC
>DASZCB010000816.1:0-7537 GCA_035943575.1 Rhodanobacter sp.
TGCGCCTGGGAGTGAACCTGTCCGCGGTGCAATTGATGGAGCCGCAACTGCTGGATACCGTGACCAGGGTGCTGCGCGAAACCGGCCTGGATCCCACCTTGCTGGAGATGGAGGTCACCGAGAGCATCAGTATCAAGGCCGCGCCGAACCTGGTCGAGAACCTGCACGCACTGCACAAGCTGGGTTGTCATATCGCGATCGACGATTTCGGCACCGGCGCTGCCTCGCTGGACTATCTGCGTCGGTTGCCGGCCGATCGCATCAAGATCGACCAGAGTTTCGTACGCAATATCGGGGTGGATCCCGATGACGAGGCGATCGTGCGCGCTACCATCGAAATGGCGCATCGGCTGAAGCGTGCCGTGGTGGCGGAAGGCGTCGAGATCGAGCAGCACATGCAGTTCCTGCGCACGCATGGCTGCGACGAGCTGCAGGGTTATCTGTTCTGCCGGCCGCTGCAGCCGATCAGCTTCGACAAACTGCTGGCCGAACGGCAACGCCTGCTGGAAGGCCGCGTGGCCGAGCCGGCTTGAGCCGGTGACGGGAGTCCCCATAACAGGCAATGGCCTGAATGGGTTCGGGACAAGCCCGGCCGCGCATGACAACCAGCCAACGGGCTGTGCGTTATGGTTGAAGCGATACCCCACGCAAGCTGAACTCGGACGCCCGACTGTGGTCTGAGCGCCGCGTTCAGTTCAAAACAAGCTCCCGCAGCGGATGACGGCATTGACGACGGATACAGCCCGGATGGGCGAAAACGAACTGGATCGCGCGCTGGTCGAGCGCGTCCAGCAGGGGGACAAGCGGGCCTTCGACCTACTGGTGCGCAAGTACCAGCACAAGGTCATCGGGTTGGTTTCACGCTATGTGCGCAGCCACGCCGAGTGCGAGGACATCGCGCAGGAATCGTTCATTCGTGCGTGGCGGGCGATCGGCTCGTTCCGCGGCGACAGTGCCTTCTACACTTGGCTGTACAAGATTGCGGTGAACACAGCCAAGAACCATCTGGTGGCGATGGGTCGGCGTCCGCCGGCGGGCGACATCGATGCCGACGATGCCGAGTTCATGGCCGGGGCCGAGCGTATGCAGGACAGTGCCACTCCGGAGCGCGAACTGATGCGCCAGGAAATTGAACAATCCGTGTTTTCCACTGTCCAAGCGTTGCCCGAAGAGTTGCGGACAGCCATCACACTGCGTGAGGTGGATGGCCTCAGCTACGATGAAATCGCCGAAGCGATGGGCTGCCCGATCGGTACGGTGCGTTCGCGCATCTTCCGGGCACGTGAAGCGATTGACGAAAAGCTGCGGCCCTTGTTGTCGGACCGCTGAGGATCAGACATGAATCAGGCAGGCATGAATCAGACGGATATGAATCAGGATCTCCCGGAAAGCCTTTCGGCCGGTATCGACGGCGAATTGTCGAAGGAGCAGCTGCGTTTCCTGCTGCGCCGGCTCGATCACGATCCCTCGCTGCCACAGAGCTGGTCGCGTTACCACATCGCCCGCGACAGCCTGCGTCGCGAGTTGTCGCCGCTGGCGACAGCCGGATTTGCCGCACGGGTGATGCGCGCGATCGAGCAGGAGTCAGTACCGGTTGCGGCATCCGGCAAGCGCAACCACTGGCTGCGCTGGTCTAGCGGTGGCGTGATTGCAGCCAGCGTGGCCGCCGCCGCGCTGATGATCGGCCAGCCGACCGGCGATGCCGAGCGCCTGACCGCCTCAACCAACCAGCAGACCAAGGCGATAGCCGTCGCCACGCCGTCGAGCAAACCGGTTGCGCCTGCAGCAGTACCGCCATGGTTGAGCGGCAACTCCGCCGGGCTGCTCAGTCAGCAGGCCTCGGCCACGCTGGGTGCGCCGTTCGGCCAGAATCAGCCGGCGTATGCACGGCGTCTGTCGAGCTACCCGCCGATGCATCGTTACCGGACGCTCGACAACAACGACGGCAGCTACCTGCTGCTGCTCGACCCGGAGCAACAGGTTGCACCGGGTGCTTCGCGTCAGCAGGCTGCCGCCGTCGCGCATTAAGGCGAGTTCGCGTGTGATTGCCCGCGACTCGTTTGTCCATTCCCATAGTCTCACCCCATCGGCCCGTTACATGGGCCGGCGGGAGCGCGTGCGAAGTTCTGTAATGCGCCACCACTGAAGTCATCCATCAGCCTGAGGTCTTTCCGGCTGAAGTCAACCAAGGAGGAGTCATGAAGCATTCCATCTTGCGCACCTTGGCGTGCTGTGCGGTGCTGGGTCTGGCCAGCATCAGCGGCGTGCAGGCGCAGACGACAACCACTGCGGCTTTGCCGGATTTCACCGGTATCGTGCAGAAAAATGCCGCCGCGGTGGTGCATGTCGAGGCCAAGTACACCGGTGAGAAGCAGGGCGCGAACCGCGGCGTTGGCGACCAGGCGGTGCCCGGACAGGGCATGCCGGACGATCCGCAGGCTGAGATTTTGCGGCGCATCTTCGGCATGCCGATGATGCCGTCGCCGCAGGAACAGAAGCACACCTCGCTGGGTTCGGGCTTCATCATTTCCAATGACGGCTACATCCTCACCAACAATCACGTGGTCGATCACGCGGACAAGGTGACCGTGCGCCTGCAGGACCGGCGCACGTTGACGGCGAAAGTGATCGGCACCGACCCCACCTATGACATCGCGCTGCTGAAGGTCGATGCCGGCGGCAGCCTGCCGGCGGTGAGCATCGGCGATTCACGCACGCTGAAGCCGGGTCAGTGGGTGCTGGCGATCGGTTCGCCGTTCGGTTTCGACTATACCGTGACCCAGGGCATTGTCAGCGCGGTGGGACGCAACCTGGGCGAGCCGGGTCAGCGCTACACGTCCTTCATCCAGACCGACGTGCCGATCAATCGAGGCAACTCCGGCGGCCCGCTGTTCAACCTGCAGGGCCAGGTAGTCGGCGTCAATTCGCAGATCTATTCCAACACCGGCGACTACATGGGCGTGTCGTTCTCGATTCCGATCGACGTGGCGATGAGCGCGGTGCAGCAGATCAAGGCCTCGGGTTTCGTGACGCGCGGCCAGCTCGGCGTGCTGGTGGGGCCGCTGACGGACGACATCGTCAAGGGACTCAAGCTTTCCAGCAGCAACGGGGCGATCGTGTCGCAGATCACCGCTGGCAGTGGCGCAGAGAAGGCGGGCCTGCGACCCGGCGACATCATCCTTGCCTACAACGGCCAGGCGATCAATCAGAGTGCCGATCTGCCGCCGCTGGTGGGGATGAGCAAGCCGGGCACCAAGACGACGGTGGACATCCTGCGCGACGGAAAGAAACAGACAGTGGAAGTGATGGTCGGCGAGGCGCCGCGTAGCCAGACAGCTGACTCGGGTCGTATCGAACCGCCGCCGTCGCAGGCCGGCTCGGCTGCCCTGGGACTCTCGGTGCAGGAGCCGAATGCTGAGACGCGTCAGCAGATGGGTCTCAAGCCGGGCGAAGGCGTGCAGATCAGCGGTATCACCGGTCCGATGGCGGCGGGTGCCGGTCTGCAGCAGGGCGACGTGATCCTTATGGTCGGGCAGCAGAGGGTGGGTAGCGTGGCGGCGTTCCATGCGGCGACGAAAAACGTCAAGGCGGGTGACACCGTGCTTCTGCTGGTGCGACGCGGCGATCAGAGCAGCTTCATCGGCCTGACCGTGCCTTCGGGCAAATAACTTGCGCGAGACGGGTGCCTGCGACAGCGGGTGCCCGCTCGAAACTGGCAAGGCCTGGATGTTTTCCGTGCGATAATGCCGGGTTAGTGTCGCCATCTCGGCGACGCGCCATCTGTGCCATGCGCACGGGTGGCAGACCCAAGCTCGACAGGCCGCCAGCGCTCCATGGAATTGATCCGCAACTTCTCCATCATTGCCCATATCGACCACGGCAAATCCACGCTGGCCGATCGCATCATCCAGCTCTGTGGAGGCCTGGCCGATCGCGAGATGGAAGCGCAGGTGCTGGACACCAATCCGATCGAGCGCGAGCGCGGCATCACCATCAAGGCGCAGTCAGTGTCGCTGCCGTACACCGCGCGCAACGGCAAGACGTATCAGCTGAATTTCATCGACACGCCCGGTCACGTCGACTTTTCCTATGAGGTCAGCCGCTCGCTGGCCGCCTGCGAGGGCGCGCTGCTGGTGGTGGATGCGGCGCAAGGCGTCGAGGCCCAGTCGGTCGCCAATTGCTACACCGCGGTGGAGCAGGGGCTGGAAGTGGTGCCGGTGATCAACAAGATCGACCTGCCGACCGCCGATGTGGAAAAGGTGAAACTCGAAATCGAGGCGGTGATCGGCGTTGATGCCACCGACGCGGTGGCGATCAGCGCCAAGACCGGTCTCAACGTGATCGAGGTGCTGGAAGCGATCGTCGCCCGCATCCCGCCGCCGAAGCCGCGCGATACCGACCGGTTGCAGGCGCTGATCATCGATTCGTGGTTCGACAATTATCTGGGCGTGGTATCGCTGGTGCGCGTCATGCAGGGCGAGATCAGGCCCGGCGACAAGCTGCTGGTGATGTCCACCGGCCGCACTCACGAGGTGGGCGACGTCGGCGTGTTCACGCCCAAACGCAAGAAGCTGGACAAGCTCGGCGCCGGCGAGGTGGGCTGGATCAATGCCTCGATCAAGGACGTGCACGGCGCGCCGGTCGGCGACACGCTGACCCACGCCGGCAAGCCGGCCGACAAGGCGCTGCCCGGTTTCCAGACCATGCAGCCGCGCGTGTTTGCCGGTTTGTTCCCGGTATCGTCGGATGACTATCCGGCGATGCGCGAAGCGCTGGACAAGTTGCGCCTCAACGACGCCGCGCTGTTCTTCGAGCCGGAGTCGTCCGAAGCGATGGGCTTCGGTTTCCGCTGCGGCTTCCTCGGCATGCTGCACATGGAAATCGTGCAGGAGCGGCTGGAGCGCGAATACGATCTGAACCTGATCACTACCGCGCCCACCGTGGTGTACGAGGTGCTCAAGACCGACGGCTCGATCCTGATGCTGGACAACCCGGCCAAGCTGCCGACGAATTCCAGTCTGGTGCAGGAAATCCGCGAACCGATCATCGTCGCCAACATCCTCACCCCGCCGGATTACATCGGCAACGTGATCACCTTGTGCGAGGAGAAGCGCGGCGTACAGCGTTCGATCCAGTACCTGGCGACCCAAGTGCAGATCAGCTACGAGATGCCGCTGGCCGAAGTGGTGATGGATTTCTTCGACCGGCTCAAATCCGTCTCACGCGGTTATGCCTCGATGGACTATCACTTCGATCGTTTCGAGGCGGGTCCGTTCGTGCGTACCGACGTGCTGATCAACGGCGAGCGCGTCGATGCGCTGAGCCTGATCATGCATCGCACGCATGCTGAACGGCGCGGTCGCGAGCTGGTCGATCGGATGAAGGATCTGATCCCTCGTCAGCAGTTCGACGTGGCGATCCAGGCCGCGATCGGCGCACAGATCATCGCGCGCTCCACCGTGAAAGCGCTACGCAAGAATGTGCTGGCCAAGTGCTACGGCGGCGACGTCAGCCGCAAGAAGAAATTGCTGGAGAAGCAGAAAGAAGGCAAGAAGCGCATGAAGCAGGTCGGCCGGGTGGAGATTCCGCAGGAAGCCTTCCTCGCCGTACTGAGAGTGGACAAATAAGCGCGATCAGCGATGATCTGCCGGGCAACTTGGAGTTAAGGCATGGAATTTGATTTTTCGGCGATTCTGCTTGGCCTCACCGTGCTGTTCGGCGTGGTGTGGGGCCTGGATCGGCTGCTCCTGTACAAAAAGCGCAAGGTGCGCCTTGATGCTGCCGGCAAGGAGTACAGCGACCCGGTGCCGGTGGACTGGGCGCGCTCGCTGTTTCCGGTGGTGCTGGTAGTGCTGCTGCTGCGCTCGTTCGTGGCAGAACCCTTTCGGATTCCGTCCGGCTCGATGATGCCAACGCTGGACGTGGGCGATTTCATCCTGGTTAACAAGTTTGCGTATGGCCTGCGCCTGCCGGCGTTCAACAACAAGTTTGTCGATCTCAACGAACCGAAGCGCGGCGACGTAGTGGTGTTCCGCTTTCCCGGCTACTTGTGCCAGGACGGTGGCGCGCTGGTGCGCAGCGGTGACATGAGCTGCAACGATCCGCATGCGCCGGTGCAGCAGCAGAACTGGATCAAGCGAGTGATCGGTCTGCCGGGCGACAGCATCGAGGTGCATGGCGCCGACCTGTTGATCAATGGCCAGCCGGTGGCGGCGGACGAGATCGGCCCGTATCTGGGCAACCCGCTACGCAGCGTGGACCAGATCATGCTGAACATGGGCGCCACGGTCTGGAACGAGCATTTGCATCGTGAGGACGGCAGCATGGTCAATCACGCGATCGCGCGGATGCCGGCCTACACCACGCCCAATTCGATTCCGAACGACCGGGTGCCGTCGAAGGTGCCGTCGGGTTGCTATCTGGTGATGGGCGATAACCGCTACGACAGCCTCGATAGCCGCTGGTGGGGCTGCATGCCGGAGCAGAACCTGGCCGGCAAGGCGTTCCTGATCTGGATGAGCTGGAAGGGCATGGGTACCGGCGGCGTGGATTTCTCGCGCATCGGTACGGTGATCCACTGAGGCTGGCCTCGGGTCGGTTCACTGAACCTGCCACATGCGCCAAAGCGTGACGGGATCGAACCGGCCGGTACACGGGGTTGCCAACAGTGCGAGAATTCGCAGGCATAATCGGCACGCCGAGCGCGCATCGCTCAGCGTATCGACAAGGGGCGGGCAAGACCTTCATCCACAGATTGGCACGCCGCGCCTAGCGGCATAGCGAGGGGACTATGAAATCGAAGCAGTCGGGCGTCACCTTGATCGGGTTCCTGTTCATCATGGCTATCGTGGGCTTTTTCGCCTTCATGGCGATGAAGTTGTTTCCGTCGTATTCCGAATACATGGGCGTGGTCAAGGCGATGAACCAGGTCGCCACCGAAGGCACCAGTGGCAAGTCGCTGGAAGACATCCGCCGTGGCCTAATGTTCAAGATGGGCTTCCAGTACGTCGACGACGCCACCATCAAGCCAGCGAACATCACGATCAAGCGTGATGCCGGCGGCGCCAGTCAGTTGCAGGTGGCCTACGACAAGGACATTCCGTTCATGTACAACATCGACTTCCTGCTGCACTTCAACAAGAGCGTGCCGTTGCAGGGCAATGTGGAACAGTAACTTTTGAAGCTGAATTATCGTTTTCGCGACCCGGCGCTGGCACAGCTGGCACTGACCCACCGCAGCATCGGCAAACCGAACAACGAGCGGCTGGAGTTTCTCGGCGATGCGCTGCTGGGCGCGATCATCGCCGAGTTGCTGTACGAGGTTCACCCCAAGTCCAACGAAGGCGAGCTGTCGCGGTTGCGCGCACAGCTGGTCAACGGCCAGGCACTGGCCGTGATCGCGCGCGAACTGGAGCTGGGCGATGAGCTGAAACTGGGCCCCGGCGAGTTGAAGAGCGGCGGTTTCCGGCGTGACTCGATTCTGGCTGACGCGTTCGAGGCACTGGTGGCCGCGGTGTATCTCGATGCGGGTTTCGAC
>DASZCB010000817.1:0-2757 GCA_035943575.1 Rhodanobacter sp.
ATCGCTTCCGCCGCGAAGTGCTCGCTGTCGGTGGCAGCCGTCCCGCGCTGGAAAGCTTCATCGCGTTCCGTGGCAGAAGGCCGAAGCCAGAAGCGCTGCTGCGCAGTCACGGACTGGCCTGACCGCACAGGTTGGCGCAGGTTGGTGTTCCCCCGACCTGCGTGTGCCCATCAGCATGTTTTTCGACCCTGGCCGCTGTACGGCCTGATCCTCAGGGCAAACGGGTGGGGATGTGTCCGGAATCCAGACGAAAAAAAGCCCGCCGAAGCGGGCTTTTCAAGATCGCTCAAATCCCGAAGGATTTAGGCAACCTGGACTTCCTCAGCCTGCAGGCCTTTCTGGCCCTTGGTGACGACGAACGTGACGCGCTGGCCTTCCTGCAGGGACTTGAAGCCCGTGCCCTGGATCGCGCGGAAATGCACGAACAGGTCGTCACCGCTTTCCGGGGTGATGAAGCCAAAACCTTTGGCGTCGTTGAACCACTTGACTGTACCGCTCTGACGATCCGACATGTAACATTACCTTTGAAGCATGGATGATTTGCGGCTCGGAGCTAAGTGCACTTGACCGCAATAGAAGCAAGAAATCCGGGTTGCCTCGGACTCTTGCTTTCGCAGCATACACCGGAATGCAAGGTTTCGGTGGGTTTTCCGCGCAAATTCCTGTATATCGGCCCGCGGATGATGTCCAGACTTGGCTTTTTGTCGATTAGAACCGCGCCGCAGCGCCATCCGGGCCTGCATGGTGATCGGCCCACGCCGGTTCAAATCGCCTGCCTGAGCCCCGTTTTGGGCAACCCGTGCTGGTGCTTCCTTTACAATGTCGCGATGAAGATCGCCTCGTGGAACGTCAATTCGCTGAAGGTACGCCTGCCGCATCTGGCCCAGTGGCTGGCCGACGCGCAGCCGGACATCGTGGCACTGCAGGAAACCAAGCTGGAAGACGCGAAGTTTCCGCTCGACGAGCTGGCCGCGGCCGGTTATCGCGCGGTGTATTCGGGCCAGAAGACCTACAACGGCGTGGCGATCCTGGCGCGCGAGCAGCCCACCGACATCGTCACCGACATCCCCGGACTGGACGATCCGCAGCGGCGGATCCTCGCTGCCACGATCGGGGATCTGCGGGTGGTCGATCTGTACGTGGTCAACGGCAAGGCGGTCGGCGACGAGAAATACACCTACAAGCTGGACTGGCTGGCGAAGGTGCGCGAGTTCCTGGCGCGCGAGCTGGAACGCTATCCCAAGCTGGTCGTGCTGGGTGATTTCAACATCTGCCCGGACGACCGCGACGTCTACGATCCGGTCGCCTGGGGCGAGGACATCCTATGCTCGCCACCGGAGCGCGCCGGACTCAAGGCGATCACCGACCTCGGTCTGCACGACAGCTTCCGGCTGTTCGAAGCGGGCGCTGAACATTACAGCTGGTGGGACTACCGGCAAGCCGCGTTCCGCCGCAACATGGGCCTGCGCATCGATCTGATCCTGATCGGCGAGGCACTGAAATCCGCCGCCACCGCGGCGGCGATCGACCGCGAACCGCGGCGCTGGGAGCGTCCTTCCGACCACACGCCGGTGACGCTGGAACTGGACATCTGAATGACCGCAAAGACCGAATGGCCCAGCTCGCTGGACGACAACGAACTGGATGAGCTGGATCGCTACCTGCGTGCGCACACCGGCGAAGGCGATCTGTTGCTCGACGGCGTGCATGGCCTGCTCAGCGCGCTGGCGGTCGGCCCGCTGCTGGTGCTGCCGGACGAATGGCTGCCCGAGGTGCTGCACGAGCCGTTCGCCGACGAGAACGAAGGCAACCGCGTGCTGGCGCTGCTGGCCAAGCTCAACGATTCAATCAGCGCCGAACTCGATGTGGAAGCCTACGAGCCGATCCTCGGCGAAGTCGAGCTGGAAACCGGCCCGATGCTGTCGGCCGCCGGCTGGTGTGAAGGTTTCAGCCGCGGCATCGATCTGCGCGCTGCGCTGTGGGAGAACCGCCTGGCCGAGGATCCGCAGCTGATGGAACTGCTCGGCCCGGTGATGGCACTGGCGGTGGACGAAGGCATCCTCAGCGCCGACACCGCGTTTGAAAAGCTCAGTGACGACGAATACGACGAATGCCTGTCGCAGGTGCCGGCTGTGCTCGGCGCGGTGAACCAGTACTGGCAGGCCAAGCCCGCCACCGAGGCGGAAGTCGAAACGATGGTGCTGCAGCAGCGCCCGGACAAGGATGACGACGACAATGCGCCGCCGCGTCATCGCAGCGGTCACTGGGTGCATTGATCGTCGGCCCGGTGTTGCCGGAATGAAACGATCCGTTCCTGTGCCGGTGCCTGGACAAGCGCAGGAATGGAGCCATCTTGCCGGTTAATCCTTCCTTTGCCGGAGCAAGCCATGAGCGATCGCCACATCACCCGCCGCATCCGCGGCACCGACACGTCCGACGGTGCCGGCGTGAAGCTGAAACGCATCATCGGCCAGCCGGCGCTGGACATGCTCGATCCGTTCCTGCTGCTGGACGAATTCCGTTCCGACGACGCGGGCGACTACATCGCCGGTTTCCCGGAGCATCCGCATCGCGGCTTCGAGACGGTCACCTATATGTTGGCCGGCCACATGCAACATCACGACAACCACGGCAACCGCGGCGATCTCAGCCCTGGCAGCGTGCAGTGGATGACCGCCGGTCGCGGCATCCTGCATTCGGAAATGCCGCAGCAGGAAAACGGCCTGATGTGGGGTTTCCAGCTGTGGGTGAATCTGC
>DASZCB010000818.1:0-1605 GCA_035943575.1 Rhodanobacter sp.
GCGGGCGCCGTTTCGATTTCGGCCGCAAGGAACTGCAGAATGAGGTCGGCCTGGTCACCGGGCTGGCGTGGACGCAAGTGGGCGGCGAACTGCTCAGCATCGAAGCTTCGGTGGTGCCCGGCAAAGGTCGGTTGGTGAACACCGGCCAGCTTGGCGATGTGATGAAGGAGTCGATCCAGGCGGCGTTGTCGGTCGTGCGCGCGCGCGTCGACCAGCTTGGCATCGATCCGGAGTTCCATCAGAAACTCGACGTCCACATCCACGTGCCGGAAGGCGCCACGCCGAAGGACGGACCCAGTGCAGGCATTGCCATGTGTACGGCGCTGGTCTCGGTACTGACCAAGGTGCCGGTGCGCTCGGAAGTGGCGATGACCGGCGAGATCACCCTGCGTGGCCGCGTGCTGCCGATTGGTGGGCTCAAGGAGAAACTGCTGGCGGCGCATCGCGGCGGGATCACCACGGTGATCATTCCGGAGGACAACAAGAAGGATCTGGCGGACATGCCGGCGAACATTACCTCGTCATTGGAGATCCATCCGGTGCGCTGGATCGACGAGGTGCTGGATATCGCGCTGGAACGTCCGTTGCGCCCGAATCCTGCCAAGGGAGAAACTCCTGCTGCGGTGGCGGGTGAGTCGACCGAGGGGCACTCGCTGACGCATTGATCCGTTCGGATCGGTATGCGCAGACGTTTACAAACGTGTCCCGTTACGGCCGGGCACGTTTGCATTTTTTCGCCGTCAGTCGACGAAATTTCGGCTTAGTCCTCTGGCGTTCGTTTTGCAAGCGATCTCGCTTGCCGCAGATCTTCCGGAAACGTTGCTGTGGCTTGTGTTGCGGATTCCGGCAAGGCACTGGTATAAAGGCGATACCGCAGTCCCGGCGTTACATGTCAGTGCAGCGATGCGGGGTTGCGTTACGGCGCCTAGCAAGAGCCAACCATCCATGCCGGTGTTGTCCGTCGCTGGACTGACCACGCTGGCGAAATCCGAATAAGGGAGTTTTTTCAATGAATAAAACCGATCTGATCAATGCCATCGCCGAAAAGGCCGAGCTGACCAAGGCCGACGCGGGCCGTGCACTCGAAGCCTTCTTTGAGACCGTGCAGAAGTCGTTGAAGAAGGGCGAGGACGTCTCGGTGGTGGGCTTCGGTACGTTCACTGTGCGCAAGCGTGCAGCTCGCACCGGTCGCAACCCGCGTACCAATGAAGCGATCAAGATCAAGGCGTCGAAAGTGCCTGCGTTCAAGGCTGGCAAGACCCTCAAGGATGCCCTAAACTAAGCGGCTGACGCTTGGTTTCGGGTGCTTAGCTCAGCGGTAGAGCGTCGCCCTTACAAGGCGGTGGTCGTAGGTTCGATCCCTACAGCACCCACCAGAAAAATGCGGAGTGGTAGTTCAGTTGGTTAGAATGCTGGCCTGTCACGCCGGAGGTCGCGGGTTCGAGTCCCGTCCACTCCGCCACAGTTCGCAAGGGCGCCCGTGTGGCGCCCTTGTCATTTAGGCAGTGCGTGTCCGTGTAGCGCCTGGGGTGAACGGACGCGCGGCCTGTGCCGCTCACGCACCACGCGCTTTCAACCACGTTGCGGGAAGATTTCAATGCTGCA
>DASZCB010000819.1:0-2803 GCA_035943575.1 Rhodanobacter sp.
CGAGAAATCAATTTCCATGTGATCTCCTCTAAGTGCCTAACGCTGGAGTTAAGCGGCGCCGGAGGCGTCCGCCTTGAACGAGATGTTAGGTGTAAGACGCCACCAACAGAATGATGAAGTACACCATCAAGACTTTTTGCGCGGCAAACGGCCAACACTGGGAAGCCGGCGGATGACCGTGGATGGCCGACTCCCACGCCAGGCGAATTAACCAAGCAATGCCGGGAAGAGCGAAGAGCGCTTGCCACTTGGGTAAGCCTGCATCGTGAGACCACCACGCAAGTGCGCCGCCCGCGACTGCAATGAGCCCCGCTAAGACGATGACAGCGGCAAGGATGCGGAATGGCCAACGAACTGGTATTCGAGGCGATACGTTGTGCGGCTGAGTGTCCATACTTACACCTAACGCTAGAGTTAAGCGGCGGCGTAGCCGTCCGCCTTGAACGAATTGTTAGGCGCCACCCGAACTGCTCGGGGTGTGAGGCCCACCTGTTTCAAGCTTACAACTGCAATGCAGGCATTGATTGAAGTAAGGCCACGCGATGCCAAAAAACGAATCGCCACCAGATAACTTGAGACTATAGAAGCCACGGCATCTCGGACAACGCCATAGCAGCAAGTAGAGCGTGAGTAAGGCTTCGACTGCGGCAAGGGAATTCAGAAGGGGCGACCGGATTGAGGTGTTGAGCATAAGCATGATTAAGGCAAATAGAATCGGCCACGCTACGCGAGCCATACGGAAATTTCTTGATTCTGTTCGCTTGATTGGCGGGGTCATGCCATTGGCGCCTAACTACCTAATATACGGATCCGTGGGTCCGGCCATACATCTCTAATCACGCTCGGAAGTCCCAGCGCAACATCCTGATCCACATGGAGCTTATCTGCGTTGGATCCGGCTAACAACCGGATATATAACCGGACCCAGCACACTGGCTTTATCACTTCACATGAAATGCCATGCCATTTCCGCCTGACAGGGACTCGAAGCGGCCCTCAAGGCATTGATCGCCTCGTAGCGCGGGCACTTGATCTCGATCACATCGGAACGTTGGGCGCGCGAGCAACTTCGTACAGCGCGAACAGCGGACATCCTGCATCTGACTGATCCTGTTGACGACGCCAGCACGGCGCGGCGCGCATTGTGCCCGCCGCGCCCCCTCACAGATCGCGCCCGATGTACCAGCCCACTGGTACACCGCCACCGCCTCGCGTGCGCGCGCATGCCCTCAGCACCATGCCGGCATGCCTACGCCACGCGCTCCCCGCCTGCCATGACGGTAACTACATCCGTCGACCTGTCGCGCCTGCCGCCACCCGAGGTGGTGGAAACGCTCGCGTACGAGCAGATCTTCAACGAGATGCTGGCCGACCTGATCGCACGCGATAGCGAAATCACCGCGCTGGTGGAATCCGATCCGGCTTACAAGATTCTGCAGGTCGCCGCGTACCGCGAAATGATCCTTCGCCAGCGAGTGAACGACGCGGCCAAGAACGTCCTGCTCGCGTACGCCACCAAGGCATTCCTCGACAACCTCGCCGCGTTCTACGGCGTGACCCGCCTCACCATCGACCCAGGCGATCCGGATCACGCGATAGCGCCCACGATGGAATCCGACGACGACATGCGCCGCCGCTGCGCGATCGCGCCTTCGGGATATTCCACCGCCGGCCCAGACGACGCCTACATCTTCCACGCACTCAGCGCGTCGGGTAGCGTACTCGACGCCAAGCCCACCAGTCCGACGCCAGGTGCGGTCGTGGTCAGCGTGCTTTCCCGCACCGGTGACGGCACCGCCGACACCGCCCTGCTTGCCACCGTTAACGCCGCGCTGAGTGCGCAAACCGTGCGGCCGCTGACCGATCACGTCACCGTGCAGAGCGCCGCTATCGTTCCCTTTGCGATCGCCGGAACGCGCTATACCTTCGGCGGCCCGGACAGCGGGCTTGTACTCGCCGAATCTGATCGCCGTCTTGCCGCGTATCTCGCCGACGCCCGCCGGCTCGATCGCGACATCCCGCTCAGCGCGCTGTACGCAGCGCTGCATTGCGACGGCATCCAACGCATCGTGCTGACCTCGCCCGCTGCGGACATCGCCATCAGCGATACGCAGGCAGCGCACTGCACCTCGATCGCGCTGGCGTACGGCGGTATCGATGAATAGCCTGCTGCCACCCAACGCCACATCGGCCGAGCGAGCGATCGAGGCCGCTACCGCACGCCTCGCGGATATTCCGGTACCGATCGCCGAGCTGTGGAACCCGCACACCTGTCCGGAAGACAAGCTGGCGTGGCTGGCATGGGCGCTGGGCATCAGTGCGTGGAAAAGCTACTGGCCGCTATCGGTCAAGCGCGCACGCGTCGCCAGCGCCATCGACATCGCACGCCGCAAGGGCACTGCGCAAAGCGTCTTCGATGTCATCGCCAGCTTCGGCGGTTCGGTGGTGCTCACCGAGTGGTGGCAGATGGACCCACCCGGCATCCCGCACACCTTCGCCATGCAGCTCACCGTATCCGGTGTCGACGGCGAGCCTGCCAGCGCCGAGTTCGTCGACGACGTCATTGCCGAAGTAAGGCGCACCAAGCCCACGCGCAGCCATTTCACCTTTACGCAGGTGGCCACGCTGACCGGTCGCATCCGCGTCGCTGCGTTCATCCGTCCCTGCATCTATGCCCGCCTGAACCTGTACGCCGAGGCCGCCACACCATGACCGCACTCAAGATCATCGTCACTGCTGCCGGCCGCGCTGCCTTGAGCAACGCCACGCGTGACGGTACTGGCCCTACCAAGATCGACCGTGT
>DASZCB010000820.1:0-3235 GCA_035943575.1 Rhodanobacter sp.
ATCGTGCATCGCCAGCCAGCTTGAGGCCCGAGGCATTGTCGAAGTGATAGAGCAACTGCACGGCGGCTGCAGGCAGGCCGGCTTCGACCAGCGCGGCATGTGCCAGTTGTGCGAGCCGCTGACTGGTTGCCGGATGCGAAGGATGTGCTTTGGCGATGACTGGATTGCGCGCGGCGATGGCCGAGGCGAAATCGCTGCCGGCGATGGCGTTGAAGGCGAACGGGAAATTGTTGGGACCGAACACCAGCACTGGTTTGTTGAGTGGCGCACGATGTGCGCGCAGTCCGGCCTGGGTGTCGATCACCGGATCGGTCCATGCGTAGTGGCGCACAGCCTTGGCTGCCTGACGCAATTGGCCGCTGGTACGTGGCAGTTCCACCGAGCGCAGGCGCGGCTCGGTGGGCAGGGCGGTCTCGGCATGCGCCAGTGCGATCAGCGTATCGGCATCCGCTTCGATCGCCGCCGCATAACGCTCCAGGAAATCGGCGATGCGCGAGGCCGGCGCGGCGCTCAGTTCGTCGGTTACCGCAACAGCTGCACGCACCGCGGATTCGAGATCCGCCATGCCGCTGACTGGAAACGTCGGGCCGATCGCCACCGCACGGCCGGGATCCTCCGCCTGGAAGCTGCCCTGCGGATCGAGCGATGCGTGCCAGTCGCCGCCGATCAGCACCTGTTCCAGCGTGCTCATCTCAAACGCTCGGCTTGGTGGCGATGGCCAGGTCGATGACCTTCAACGCGTACTCGCGCTCGGCACCGGCCACTGGCAGTCGCGGTGCACGCACTCGCTCGCTGCCCATGCCGACTTTTTCCTGCACCAGCTTGATCAGCTGCACGAAGGTCGGCACGGTGTCCAGGCGCAGCAACGGCAAGAACCAGGCATACAGCGACTCGGCTGCCTTGGGGCCGCCATCGCGGGCCAGTTCGAACAGCTTCACCGACTCCTTCGGATAGGCATTGACCAGGCCGGCGATCCAGCCCACGGCACCCATGCTGATGCCTTCGACGATGGCATCGTCCATGCCGACCAGCAATTGCAGCCGGTCGCCCAGCAGGGCGCGGATGCCAGCGAAACGACGCACGTCGCCGGAAGATTCCTTCACCGCTTGCAGGTTGGGAAATTCGGCCGCCAGCTCCGCCATCTGTGCTGGGCTGAAGTCGGTTTTGTAGGCGACCGGGTTGTTGTAGAGCATGCACGGCAGGTCGGTGGCACCGATTACCGCGCGCACGTGCGCACCCATCTCACGCCAGTCGGTCGAGTACACGTACGGTGGTAGCACCATCAAGCCGCCACAACCGATCGACTTGGCTTCCTTCGCCAATCGCACGGCCTCGTCGGTGGATAGCGCAGCGATACCCGGAATCACCGGCGCCCGGCCGTCCAGTGCCTTGACGAGGGTGCGCAGGATCTGAAGCTTCTCCTCGAAGCTCAGCGTGGCGGCCTCACCCAGTGAGCCGAGCGGCACGATGCCTTTGCAGCCGGCGTCGATCAGCTGCCTGGCATGGCTGGCGAGAAAGGCATGATCGACCTGATTGTCAGCGGTGAAGGGCGTAGTGATGGCGGGCAGTACACCCTGCCACAGGGAGGTGTTGCTCATGCGGAAGATCCTTGATGATGACAAGAAGAGAGGTCGATATCGCCCAGTGTGGAAAGCCGGGAGGGGAACAGCGGAGGGCGTTGTCCGCTGCGTGGAAAGCGGCCGAGTTCGGCCAGTGCGCTGCCGCAGATGCGGCCTTGGCAGGCACCCATCCCGCAGCGCGTGGCGAGCTTGGCGCTGCGTGCGTCGGTATAGTCGTCCAATGCCTGCAGCGGCACATCCTCGCAGCGGCAAATCAAGGTGTTCGGCTCGGCCAGCGTGCGCACGCGCGGATCGAGTGCGAAGTGTTGGCGAAGTGCGGCAGCGAAGCTTCGTGCGTGCTGTCGTTGTCGCAACAAGGAGGCATCGACCACCGCTCCGGCGGCGGCATGGCCGGCGATGGTGCCTTCGATGCTGGCACTGTCACGACCGCCGATGCCGCAGAGTTCGCCGGCGGCATAGACACCCGTGACGCTGGTGCGCTGTTGCGAGTCAACGTCGACATACGGATGTGCGCCGTCGAGTTGCAACGCGCAACCCAGCATCTGCGCCAGCTCGACATTGGGAAGCAGGCCGTAACCGATGGCGAGTTGGTCGCATTCCAGTCGTTCGGCGCCATGGGGGCCATCCAGCTCGATGGCGCGCAGAGTGTCTTCACCCAGGGCGCGGCGTACCACGCTGCCGCAGCGATAAGGCACACCCGCCAGCTGGCCGCGTAGTAACGCTGCCTGCAGTGCCTTGGCCGGCCAACGCCACAGGTTGCGTGCAAAGCGGTTTACCGCGCTTGCGCTGGCTTGTTCGTGGATGCCCAGCACGATGGCACCATGTCGGCGCGCCGTCGCGGCAACGGCCAGTAACAGGGGGCCGCTGCCAGCGACGATCACGCGCCGCCCGGCCAGTGGCCAGCCCTGCTTGGCCAATGCCTGCAATCCGCCTGCGCCGGTGACGCCAGGTAATGTCCAGCCAGGGAAGGGCAGCAGCAGTTCGCGCGCGCCGGTAGCCAGGATCAGCGCGCCGTATTCGATGCGGCGTGCGTGCCGGGTATCTTCCAGCAGCAGGCCGTTATGCTCGACAGCGACTACACGCGTCTGTGGCAGCCATGTCACGTGCGGATGATCCAGGGCGTCGGCCACGCTACGCCGTGCCTGTCGCGGCCCGACATGCCGCACATCCTTGCGCCAGACCTGACCGCCGGCGGCGGCCTGAGCATCGAGCAGGCCGACCCGCGCGCCATGTGTAGCCGCAGCATGAGCCGCCGCCAAGCCAGCAGGGCCGGCACCGATGACTAGGACGTCGTAACGCTCAGTCATCGGTCAACACCTGCATGCCTTCGCGCACCGGCACCATGCAGGCGCGCTGCTGGGCGATGCCATCGATCTGCACGCGGCACTCGAAACACACGCCCATGCCGCAGAGTGGCGCTCGCCACTGCCCGGTGACCGAGCGACGGCATGACAATCCCAGTTGCGCGATTGCGGCAGCGACGCTGGCTCCGGCAGGAACTTCGACCGGTCGTCCATTGATCTCGATGCGTGTACGCAAAGTATTCATGCCGCAATCCGTGCGGGATCGTACGGGCGTGGATCGATCGCGGCCGGTCGACCCAGCAGTTGATCGATCACGATTCGTGCACTTCCCAGCGACGTGGTGACGCCGAG
>DASZCB010000821.1:0-2981 GCA_035943575.1 Rhodanobacter sp.
ACCCGCGGAACGGGTAAGCGACTTCGGCAAGTCCAGCGCCATGGGCCGCCCCGCCCAGCCGGAAGAGCTGGCGCCGGCCTATGTCTTCCTGGCTGCGCCGTCCTGCGCCAGCTACATCTCTGGCGCGGTGCTGCCGGTGATGGGCGGACCGACCAGCTGACCATGGGCAGCCTGCGGGACTACCAGCGCAAGCGCGATTTTTCGAAGACGCGCGAACCCGGTTCCGATGGCATTGCGGCAAAGGACCGACGCGCAATCTTCGTGGTGCAGCTGCATCACGCCAGCCGTCGCCATTTCGACTTCCGGCTGCAGGTTGGCGACGTGCTGAAAAGCTGGGCGGTGCCGAAAGGGCCAAGCTATGACCCCCAGGTGAAGCGCTTGGCGGTCGAGGTTGAGGATCATCCCGTTTCGTATGCCGACTTCGAAGGCGACATCGAGCATGGCTACGGCAAGGGCCATGTCGATCAGTTCGATCATGGCGTGTGGGCAACAGCTGGCGACGCCGAGGCCCAGCTGCAGAAAGGCCACCTGCGTTTCGAACTGTTCGGCAAGCGGCTCAAGGGCCGCTGGCATCTGGTGCGCAGCGGGCGCAAGGAACGCCAGCCGGCGTGGTTCCTGATCAAGGCCAAGGACGCATTCGCCGGCGATGTCGAAGCCGACGACCTGCTCGACGCGAAGATGACGCGCAGCACGCGCAAGGCGGCGAAGACACCGGCGACGAAGGCGGCGGCAAAGAAGTCGACCGCCCAAAAAAAAGCCATTCCCAGGGCGAAAAAGCTGCCTCGCCTTCGTCTGGCCAAAGCGGCCGCCGCATTGACCGGCGCCCGGCCGGCCGCGCCGATCACCGATTTTTTCAAACCCGAGCTGGCACGACTACGCGAATCTCCCCCGGAAGGAGCGCAATGGCTGCATGAAGTGAAGTGGGACGGCTACCGCATCCTTGCGGCGATCGCCGACGGTGAAGTGAAACTGTGGTCGCGCAACGCGCTGCCGTGGAACGAGCGACTGCCGGATATCGTGCAGTCGCTGGAGTCGCTGGGCCTGCGTTCGGCCCATCTCGACGGTGAAATTGTCGCGCTGAATGCGCGCGGACATAGCGACTTCAACGGATTGCAGCAGACACTTTCCGGCGAAGCGCAGGTGCCGCTGGTCTACATGCTGTTCGACCTCCCTTTCCTCGAAGGCAGCGACCTTTCGGGAGTGGGTCTACTGGAGCGCAAGCAACTGCTGGAAAAGTTGCTGGCGCATGCACCGAAGCATCTCGCCTTCAGCACGCATGCGATCGGCAATGGCCCAGACATGTTCCGGATGGCGTCCGACGAGAAACTGGAAGGCATTATCTCCAAGCGCGTCAACTCGGCCTACCGACCGGGACGCGGCGACGACTGGCTCAAGATCAAGCGGCTGGAGAGTGACGAATTTGCGGTGGTGGGCTACACGCCGCCCAAGGGCAGTCGCAGCGGCTTTGGTTCGCTGCTGTTGGCGAAACCCGATCCGCAAGTGAAGTCCGGCTGGGTCTACGTTGGGCGCGTGGGCACCGGCTTTTCAAACCAGCAGCTACTGCAACTGGGCAAGACCATCGCCGACAAGGGCAGCACCAAGCCCACGGTAAAACTCGTCGCCATCGATCCGCTGCTGCGCGGCGCGCGCTGGGTCAAGCCGGCGGCCGTCGCGGAGGTCTTTTACCGCGGCATCGGCAACAAGAACCTGCTACGCCAACCGAGCCTCAAGACCATGCGCACCGACAAGACCCCGGCGGATCTCGCCGACTCCGATCGCGCCAGCAGCAAGCCGACGGCAAAAAAAGCAGGTGTGGGGCGCCGCAAATTGGCCGCCGCGAAACCGGCCGACATCAAGATCACGCATCCCGATCGCGTCGTGTTTCCCGATGACGGTTACACCAAGCAGGATGTGGCCGACTACTACGCCAGCGTCATGAAGTGGTTCCTGCCCGGCGTGGTGGATCGCCCGACCTCGGTGATCCGCTGCCCCGAGGGAACTGCGAAAGCCTGCTTCTTCCAGAAGCACATGATCACCGGACTGAAACATGTGGGCAGCGCGAAGCTGAAAGAGGAGTCCGGTGCACAGGCCACCTACATCTATCCGCTGGATGCCGGTTCGGTGATCGAGCTGGTGCAGTTTGGTGCGCTGGAATTCCACCCGTGGGGCTCGACCATCAAGCAGCCGGATCTGGCCAATCGCGTGGTATTCGATCTGGACCCCGGCGACAACGTCGCTTGGCCACGGATGGCGGCCGCCGCGCGGTTGATGCACAAATTGCTCACTCAGCTGGGTCTGGAATCCTTCCTGCGCACCACCGGCGGCAAGGGCCTGCATGTCGTTGTTCCGTTGAACCCCGGCTGCGCCTGGGCGCAGGTGAAAGACTTCGCGCACGCGTTTGCCGCTACCGTGGCGCAGGCGCATCCAATGGAGTTCATCGCGACCGCGTCCAAGGCGCAGCGCAGGGGCAAGATCTACGTGGACTACCTGCGCAATAGCCGCGGCGCCACCAGTGTGGCATCGTATTCGCTGCGCGCGCGCAGTGGCGCTCCGGTCGCCATGCCGATGCGCTGGAGCGAGCTAAACAAGCTGAAAAGCGGCCATGACTTCGATATCCATTCCGCCCCCAAGCGGCTGGTGCGATTGCGCTCGGATCCATGGGCCGGCATCGACGACGTGCGGCAGGATCTGGACGACATCATGCGGAAGTTGCGCTGAGTCAGGCGGTGCCCAGCGCAATGCGCACCGGCATTTTCGAGACCCTTGCGCAGAGAAGGCTACGAAGTCACCTTGCGGCGACGAACAACCTGGCGTGCACATGCCCCGGCTTGTGCCAGATGACCTGTAGAGTATCGACGTCGATGAGATTTCTATGGTCGTCCCCAAACCGCGCATTCACCCTCATCAACCAGTCTAACCAGCGCGCAGGCTTCGCAGCCGCACTCACCCTGCATTCTGAACGACAGGTCGACTTGCAGGCA
>DASZCB010000822.1:0-8580 GCA_035943575.1 Rhodanobacter sp.
CAACATGCTGCAGGCCGGCCTTATAGCCGGCGCGCAGATGCTGATCCAGCTGCACCTCGCGCGGTTTCTGCACCAGCTCCAGCAGCGCCGACAGCAGTGGCGGCACCAGCACCATCGACAGCACCGCCAGTGTCCACGAGAACGCCGGCGACAGCCGCAGCCAGCCGGTCACCAGCAGCACCAGCAGCGCAGTCGGCACCAGGCTGCGGCGCAGGTTGTCGAGAATCTTCCAGCGCGACAACGCGGTCAGCGCGTTGCGGCACCAGCCGTCGTGCGCGGTCGGTGCCCACGGCAGCAGCCACGGAAGCAGCTGCCAGTCGCCGCGGATCCAGCGGTGGCGGCGCTTGATGTCGGCGCCGTAGCGCGCCGGATATTCCTCGAACAGCTGCACGTCGCTGAGCAGGCCCGCACGCGCGTGGCAGCCTTCGACCAGATCGTGGCTGAGGATGCGGTTTTCCGGGAAGCGGCCGTCCAGCGTACGCTCGAACGCGTCGATCGCGTAGATGCCCTTGCCGATGAACGAGCCTTCGCGGAACACGTCCTGATAGACATCCGAGACCATCTGCGTATACGGATCGATGCCGGCGTCGCTGCCGTACAGTTGTGCGTAGCGCGAACGAGCGGTGCTGGGTAGGCTGATTCCCACGCGCGGCTGCAGGATCGCGTAGCCGCTGACCACGCGACGCTGCTCGGCGTCGTACACCGCGCGGTTGAGCGGGTGGTCGATGGTGCCGATGAACTCCTGTGCGGAATCGCGCGGTAGCTCGGTGTCGGAGTCCAGCGTGATCACGTACTGCACCCACGGCAGCGCCGCAATGTCGCCGACGATCAGCATGAAGCGGCCGTGCGCGTTGCCACGCAATAGCGCGTTGAGATCGGCCAGCTTGCCGCGCTTGCGCTCGTGACCCATCCAGCAGTGTTCGGCTGCATTCCAGCGGCGCGGGCGGTGGAACAGGAAGAAGCGATCGGACTCTGCGCTGGCGTAATGCTCGTTGAGCGCCTCGATGCGCCGCCGCGCCAGCCGCAGCAGCGCATCGTCGCCGGGCAAGGTTTCGCTGTCCGCGTCGGTGAAATCGGTGAGCAGGGCGAAGTGCAGGTGCTCATCGCGGTTGCCGAGGAAGCGCACTTCCAGCGCCTCGACCAGGTCCTCGACATCCTGTGCGCTGGCGAACAGGCTGGGTATCGCCACCAGCGTGCGCGCGCTGGCCGGGATGCCGTTCGAATAGTCCATCCGCGGCAGCAGCTGCGGCGCCACCGTCAGCGTGGCCATCCAGTTGAGCAGGCTCAGCCCGAGCTGGCTGGCCAGCAGGGTGGCTGGCAGCGCGAGCGCGATCAATGCCCACAGCGGCAGCTGATTGCGCGCGGCAGCGGCGACCAGTGGTTGTGCGAACGCGAATGTCAGCACGGCCAGCAGGCCAAGGTAGATCGGCAACGGCGCACGGTCGAAGCCGCGGCGCAACGTTTCACTCAGCTGTGGCCGGATGCCGAGCTGACTCTCCAGTGTGCGGCGACCGCGGTCGACCAAATAGAAGCCGACGTGCTGCGGCAGCGGGATGGTGGTGTCGGTTGGCGCGCCGGGCTGGCACAGCGCGACAGTCGCTGCGGCCACCTCCAGTTCGGTCAATCGATGATGGCGTGCGAGTGCTTCCACCACGTGGCGATAGCGGTCGCGGGTGGCGAAATCCATCGCCGCGTAGACGCCGGCCGGATCCTCGCGCAGGCATTGTTCGACCAGGCTGCTGTGCTCGACGAAGTCGCGCCAGTCGATCGCCGACAGCGCGCGCAGGCTGCCGATGCTGTTGCTGATCGAGACCTGGTTAGCCGCCTGCTGTTGCGCCTCCAGCTGCACCAGATGCTCGATGCTCTGACCCGATTCGGACAGGCGTTGCTCGATCCAGCTCAGCGGCAACGCCAGCGCCGGGCTCTGTCCTTGCAGTCGACGCGCCATCTCGGCGACGAACGGGCCGGTCATCGGCGGGTTCGAGCGCGCCATGTCGGCGACCACCAGCACGACGCTCTTCGGATCGCGCTCGGCGGTGCTGGTCATCGCGTCGGCCCAGCGCACCGCCTTGCCGCGATAACGCCAGTCTGCCATCACCCGCGCGGCGACCCGACGCAGGTTTTCGATCAGCGCCAGCCGCAGCATGATCGGGATCGCCCACAGCTCGCCCAGCTTGAGCGGAGTCACGCTCTGATAGGCATTGATGAAGCGATGCAGGCTGCTGGTGTCGACGCGGCCGTCGCCGTGCGAAATGATTTCCAGCGCGATGTCGTACACCCGCGGAAGACCCGCCGATGGGCCGGTTTCCAGCCGCGGCAGCTCGCGGCTGTAGCCTTTCGGCAGATGCCGGCGGGCGATCCGGATCTGTTCCTCGATCAGGTAGAAGTTGTCCAGCAGCCACTCGCCGGCCGGCGTGACGCGGCGTTTGCGCCGGGTGGCGTCGGTCAGCCGCTCGCAGGTGTGGGTCAGCACAGCCTCGTTGTCGGCCAGCCGAACCAGCAGCAGATCCGCGCTCGACCGCGTGCTCAAGCGGTGCTGGCGGGCCAGCGCGGCGCCATGATGTTCCATCTGCTCGGCACTGAACAGTTCCGAACGCAGCGCCGGCTCCTGTTCCGGCTTGCCGCGCGCCGCCGCGCGGCGGCGGCGGAATGCACGCAGGCGACGCAGCTTGAGCAGATCGAGAAGGCTGCCGATGTTCAAATCCGTCGTTCCTTGGAGTTCTTGCCAGACCGGCCACTCATGCGGCGGTCATGCGCTGCGATGGACTGCAGCAGCCGGCTTCCGCGCCGACCCTACGCGCCTGCACGTGAAGATCGTGCACGCTACGATGTGCATCCCCCTGCACCGGAGTCATGCCGTGTCGTTGCTGATTCGCGCCGCCGTCATTACCGACCTGCCCGAACTCATCGCCTGGAATGCGGCGATGGCGTGGGAAACCGAGCGCAAGCAACTCGACGCCGCGACCCTGGCGCGCGGCATCACCGGCGTGTTCGAGCAGCCGCGACGAGGCTTCTATCTGATCGCCGAACTCGACGGCGCGGCGGTGGGCAGCCTGCTGCTGACCTATGAATGGAGCGACTGGCGCTGCGGCGATTTCTGGTGGATACAGAGCGTGTATGTGAGCCCCGAGTCGCGTCGTGGTGGCGTGTTTCGCGCGCTGTACGCCGAGGTCGAGCGGCGCGCGGCGGCGGCTGGCGCGGTCGGCCTGCGACTGTACGTGGAAACCGAAAACCAGCGTGCGCAGGCGACTTACGCCGAGCTGGGGATGCAACGTTGTCACTACTGGATGTACGAGACGCTCGTGACGATTCCAGCTTCGTAGGGCGGGTACAGCCCGGTCCTGCTGCGACTCAGGCGTTGTCGGCCAGCCGCTGCTGAAATTCTGCGGCCGACATCGGTGCGCCATACAGAAAGCCCTGCAGCTGCGAGCAGCCGGCGTTGGACAGGAACGCACCCTGCTCGCGGGTCTCCACACCTTCGGCGATCACCACCTTGTTGAGGCTGCGCGCCATCGCGATGATCGCGCTAGTGATCGTGGCGGTGTCACGGTCGCTGATGAGATCGTGCACGAATGCGCGATCGATCTTCAGCGCATCGATCGGGAAATGCCTCAAATAGGACAGGCTGCAATAGCCGGTGCCGAAATCGTCCAGCGACAGCCGCACGCCGCGTTGCTTGATCCGGTGCAGCAAGTCGGTGGTGGCGTCGCCACCGGACATCACCATGCGCTCGGTCAGTTCCAGTTCGAGCAAGCCGGCATCGAGCCCGCTTTCGTTCAGCACGTCGTCCAGCCATTTGTAGAAATCGGCATGCTGGAATTGCAGCGGCGAGACGTTCACCGAGACCGGAATGGCTTGACCGTGCTGCTGCCACAGCCGCGCCTGCTTGCACGCCTGGCGGAGCACCCAGGCACCGATCGGCAGGATCAGGCCGCTGTCTTCGGCGACCGGGATGAACTGATCAGGCTTGTACAGCTCGCGCCCGTTCACCTGCCAGCGCAGCAGCGCCTCGGCACCCACGATGCGGCCGTTCTGCGCATCCACCTTGGGCTGGTAATGCAGGCTCAATTCGTGCCGTGACAGCGCCTGGCGCAGCGCCGTCCCGATCCGCCTTCGCGCCTGCGCTCGCTCGCTCATCGACACGGTGAAGAAACGGTAGCCGTGCAGACCCTGCGCCTTCGACGAGATCAGCGCGGTTTCCGCATGCTGCAGCAGATCCTCCGGCTCGGTGGCGTCGTCCGGGTACACGCTGATGCCGATGCTGATGCGCAGTGCTAGTTCGGGCAAGTCATCAACACGGATCTGCTCGCACTGGTTGAGCAGGTTCTGGCACAGGTTGGCCGCGTCGCCGACGTTTTTCAGGTGCGGCAGCACCACTACGAATTCGTCGCCGTCATAGCGGCTGAGCAGCTCGTCGCCGGGCAAACAGCGGCGCAGCTGCGCGGTGAGTGCGCGCAGCGCGCGGTCACCGGCAGCGTGGCCGTGGAGCTCGTTGACCTGCTTGAAATTGTCGATGTCGATATAGAGCAGCGCGGCGCGTTGCTGGCGACGGTTGGCGGTGGCCAGCGTCTGTCCGATGTGCGCGTGCAGCTGGCTGCGGTTGGGCAGCCCGGTCAGCGTGTCGTGCTGGGTCAGGTGGATCATCTTCAGCGCCAGCGCGCGGTTCTCGCTGACGTCGTGGAACACCAGCACGCCGCCGATCACGTTGCCGGCATGGTCGTGGATCGGTGCGGAGGAATCCTCCACCAGCGTGTCGAAGCCATGTCGGTGCCGCAGCAGAGTCTTGCCGGCGAGATCGACGATGGTGTTGTGCTCGATCGCCGCGCGTAGCGGATTGGCTACGGGCTGGCTGCGCTGCGCATCGAACAGCTGGAAGATTTCCTCGATCGGTCGGCCCCGCGCCTCGTCGCCGGTCCAGCCGGTCATCGCCTCGGCGATCGGGTTGAGCGAGGTGATGCGCAGCTGCGGATCGGTGGTGATCACTGCGTCGCCGATCGAGCGCAGGGTCACCTCGGCCAGTTCGCGCTCGCGGTGCAGCGCTTCCTCGAACGCCTTGCGCTGGCTGATGTCCTGGATCTGCACGACAAAATAGAGCGGGACGTTATCGTCGCCGCGCACCAGCGACACGCTCAGCTGCACATGCACCACGCTGCCGTTCTTGTGCAGGTAGCGCTTTTCCAGATGACACGATTCGACGCGACCCTCCAACATTTGCGCGTGCAGCAGGTCGCTATGCGCGATGTCGTCCGGGTAGGTGATGTCGCGTGTAGTGAGCAGCAGCAGTTCGGCCTCGCGGTAGCCGGTCATCGTGCAGAACGCGGCATTGATCCGCAACCACTGGCCATCCGGCGCGACCAGCGCCATGCCGATCGCGGTGTGCTGGAACGCACCGAAGAAACGCTGCTCGCTCTCGTGCAGCTGCATTTCCAGGGTGCGCCGTTCGGTGATGTCGACCAGCGCGGTGAACACGCCGCACACGTGACCGTCGGTGTCGAAATCCGGCTGGAAATTGCCATGCGCGTAACGCCGCTCGCCACTGTTGTACAGCTCGCTTTCAAAGCTGGCCAGCTGGCCGGCGTAGGCCTTTTCCAGCGCTGGCGCGGCGCTCTGGTAGTTGCGCTGGCCGACCACGTCGAGCAAGCGTTGACCGAGCAGCGTCTGGGGGTCGATGCCGAGCCAGCTGCGATGGGCCTCGTTGGCGTAACTAAAACGTTGTTCGGCGTCGAGATAGGCCAGCAGCACCGGTGCACCGCGCAAGATGCGGGCAGACCAGTCCAGCTCATGGAGTAGCGATGGCAATACCTCGGCAGACTTGTGCGGCCGCATGGTTATTCCGTCAACTTGAGCGCGCACCCTAGTCGGCGCGCGGTCATCATGCACCGAGTTTCTGTCGCGATACAAATACCGCGTTGGTCAACCGTGATCGGTTCAATGCAGCGCGATCGCGGGTGCGCCGAGCTGGCCGTGCTCGTCTAGCACCACGCGCCCCAGCGCATGCAGCTCGGCGGCGATGCGGTAACGGTCGGCCAGCCGCGCCAGCAGTGGCCCCAGCGCCTGCGGTTGCAGCGGATAGCCGTGCGCTAGCGCGCGCATGCCCACGCCGTCGCGCTGAGCCACGCTGACCGCGACCACGCCGAGGCCGGCCGCCTCATGTGCGTACAGCGCCGGAGGTTCCTGCCCGGGCGTGGCAGCGGCCAGGCTTTCCAGCAGGTAGCCAGCTACGGCCTCGGTGTCGGCAGCAGCCGTGTCCGACAGCTGCAGTGGCAGCTGATGTGCGTCGAGCAGTGCGGCGTACTGGCGCAGCTCGAACACGATGCCGGCGAACGCGTGCGCGCGTTGCCCGTCGTCACCGGTCTGTGTGGCCAACCATTGCGCCGGCGACTGCGCGAACACCTTGCCGTCGGCGTATTGCAAGCTCAGTCCGCGTGCACTCATCGTCGCCTCGGCGCGTTGCGGGGTCAGCAGCGCAGCTTCCAGCAGCGTCCACAGCGGCGCCAGGTTGACGTGTTCGTACTGCACGCAGGTCAGCGCCAGCAGGTCGTTGCGGCTGAGATAGCGCACATGCTCCAGCCGGATGCCGAGTGTGCGCATCAGCCAGTCGGCGGTCAGCGCGCCGGCTTCGCCGCGACCGACCAGCTGGATCTCCAGTTGCTCGGACAGCTCGTCGGCCAGCGCGGCCGGCGCCAGCAGGCTCAGCGGCAGCAGCCGCATCGGGCCGTCGGCAAACAGCGGCGACGGCTCAAGCGGTTGCGCAGGCATGTGGCCGTCGTGACTGCCGAACGCGACCACGTTGTCCAGCTGGCCGCGCGGCACGCGTCGGGCCAGCTCGTCCAGCGTGGCCCACACCGGAAAGTCCGGCCGCAGCAGCTCGACCTGGTCGAACAGCGCACCGGCCAGTGCCAGCCGGGTTGCGCTGACCTGTGGCACCAGCGCGTGCAGATCGGTGGCGATCAGCTGCGCCAGCTCGGCGGCCTCGTCGCGACTCAAGGTCATGCGCGCCGGCGCCTCGCCAGCGAGCGGTTCCAATGCCAGCACGATGGGCAGGGCGAGCAGCGTTTGTGCTTCCACGGGTGGCAATTCCGAACGGCAAAGGGAACCGATTCTACCATTCAGCGTTTTGGGCTTCCGCCGCGCGGCATGGCGGGTTAGCCTTGAGCGACTTGAGTTGCGGACTGTTTCGAGCATGGAAAACACGCTAAGGCGCGTCGGAGTCATCGGCGGCGTACGCATCCCGTTCTGCCGCAACAACACCGCGTATGCCGACGTCGGTAACTTCGGCATGTCGGTGAAAGTGCTCGGCGCGCTGGTCGAGCGCTTCGGGCTGCATGGCGTGGAGCTGGGCGAAGTGGCGCTGGGCGCGGTGATCAAGCACTCGTCCGACTGGAACCTGGCGCGCGAGGCGCTGCTCAGTTCCGGACTGGCACCGACCACGCCGGGCATCACCACCGCGCGCGCCTGCGGCACTTCGCTGGACAACGCGATCATCATCGCCAACAAGATCGCCGTCGGGCAGATGGATGCCGGCATAGCCGGCGGTTCGGACACCACCTCCGATGTACCGATCGTCTACGGCACACGCCTGCGCAAGCGACTGCTGGCGATGAGCCGCGCGAAGACGCCGCTGGACAAGTTGAAGACGGCGCTGCGCGGGTTCTCCTTCAGCGAACTGAAACCATCGTTCCCGGGCGTGGCCGAGCCGCGCACCGGCAAGTCGATGGGCGATCATTGCGAGCAGATGGCGAAGGAGTGGCAGATCACCCGCGAGGCGCAGGATCAGCTGGCGCTCGACAGCCATCACAAGCTGGCTGCGGCGTATGCCGACGGCTTCTTCGACGAGCTGCTGGTGCCGTTCCGCGGTCTCAAGCGTGACGGTTTCCTGCGCCCGGATTCCACGTTGGAAAAGCTGGCTACATTGAAGCCTGCGTTCGACAAGAGCTCTGGTCGTGGCACCCTCACCGCGGGCAATTCCACCGGACTGTCTGATGGCGCCGCCGCGGTGCTGCTGGCCAGTGACGATTGGGCCGCGCAGCGCGGCCTGAAGATCCAGGCCTATCTGCGCGATGCCGAAGTCGCCGCGGTGGATTTCGTGCACGGCGAAGGCCTGCTGATGGCGCCGACCATCGCGGTGCCGCGCATGCTGGCGCGGCAAGGCCTCACTTTGCAGGACTTCGATTACTACGAGATCCACGAGGCGTTCGCGGCGCAGGTGCTGTGCACGCTGCGCGCGTGGGAGTCGGCCGATTACTGCAAGCGCCGGCTCGGCCTGGATACGCCGCTCGGTTCGATCGATCCGGCGAAACTCAACGTGCATGGCTCTAGCCTCGCGGTCGGCCATCCGTTTGCCGCCACTGGCGCGCGGATCATCGCCACGCTGGCGAAGATGCTGGAACAGAAAGGCTCCGGCCGCGGGCTGATCTCGATCTGCACCGCCGGCGGCATGGGCGTCACCGCGATCCTCGAACGGCCATGAACGCCGTCACCATCGTGATCAGTCCAGCATGCTGCGTCTGCGCACCACCACTGGCCTGAGCGTGCTGGCGCTGGCGATCGGCATCGCCGGCACCGGCTGGCTCAGCACAC
>DASZCB010000823.1:0-3227 GCA_035943575.1 Rhodanobacter sp.
CTGTGCGTCTTCAGGTACAGCGAGTAAGTGTCGGCCAGCAATTTGGACAGATGCCTGGCGACGGCTTCACGATCTTTCTTGGCGATACCGATGGAAATGGCCATGTGCTGCTCCTTCCGGTTGGGGATGCGGTGTATGCACAGTAGTGGCTCAACAGTTGGCCTGGAAATGAATCCTGCCGATGCTGCCGATAGCCGGAGGCTATCGAGTAGACGAGTCGCCAACGGCTATCATGTGCGGTCCGATGAACGACATCCGCACCCCCGAACCTGCCGCCGATCCCGGTCTACGCCATTTGCGCAGGCAGCTGGATACGGTCTCCACCCGCGACTTCGGTCGCCTGCTGGGCCGTTGGCGCGCGCTGTCGCGCCGGCCTGATGAGAACAAGCTGGCGGTTTTGGTCGCGGATATCGAGCGTTCGGCGGCGAAGCGCCGTGCCCGTGTCGCGGCGAAACCGGCGGCAAGTCTGGACGAATCGCTGCCGATCAGCGCGCGCGGCGCGGACATCATCAAGCTGATCCGCGAGCATCAGGTGGTGGTGATCGCCGGCGAGACCGGCTCGGGCAAGACCACCCAGCTGCCGAAGCTGTGCCTGGCCGCCGGCCGCGGCGAGGCGGGCATGATCGGCTGCACCCAGCCGCGCCGGCTGGCCGCGCGCTCGGTTGCCCGCCGCGTGGCCGAGGAGCTGGGCACGCAGGTCGGCGACGTCGTCGGCTTCCAGGTGCGCTTCAACGACCAGGTGTCCGAGCGCAGCCTGATCAAGTTCATGACCGACGGCATCCTGCTCGCCGAGACGCTGGGCGATCCGTGGCTCTCCGCGTACGACACCATCATCATCGACGAGGCGCACGAGCGCAGCCTCAATATCGACTTCCTGCTCGGTTATCTGAAGCAGCTGGCGCTGAAGCGGCCGGAGCTGAAGATCATCGTCACCTCGGCGACGATCGATACCGCACGCTTCGCCGAGCATTTCGACGGCGCGCCGGTGGTCGAGGTGGAGGGCCGTGCGTATCCGGTCGAGCTGCGCTGGCGCTCGCTGGACGAAGTTGCCGCGAGGCAGGGCAGCAGCAAGGACATGCAGCAGGGCAGTGCCGAACACATCGCCGCCGTGCTCGATGAAATCAGCCACGACGACCCGCGCGGCGACGTGCTGATCTTCCTGCCCGGCGAGCGCGAGATCCGCGACGCGCATCTGCTGTTGTCTCGCAGGCAATATCGCGAGACTGAGATCATGCCGCTGTACGCGCGGCTGTCTGCCGGCGACCAGGATCGCGTGTTCAAGCCCGGCATCAAGCGTCGCGTGGTGCTGGCCACCAACGTGGCAGAGACATCGCTGACCGTGCCGCGCATCCGTTACGTAGTTGACACCGGTACCGCGCGGGTAAAGCGCTACAGCCAGCGCAGCCAGCTTGAGCGGCTGCACGTGGAGCCGGTGTCACAGGCGGCGGCCGATCAGCGCAAGGGCCGATGCGGACGCGTCGGGCCGGGCATTTGCTATCGCCTTTACGACGAAGCTGACTTCGCCAGCCGTGCCGCGTTCACCGATCCGGAGCTGTTGCGCTCGTCGCTGGCCAACGTGATCCTGCGCATGCTGGCGCTGCAGCTGGGTGAGGTGGAGGCGTTCCCATTCCTGGAGGCGCCTGATCCGCGTGTGGTGGCGGATGGCTACCGCCGCCTCGCCGAGATTTCGGCGATCGACGAGGCGCGCAAGCTCACCGCGATCGGTCGCACCCTGGCGCGACTGCCGATCGACGTGCAGCTGGCGCGCATGCTGGTCGAAGGAGAGAGGTTGCACTCGCTGCGCGAGCTGCTCACCATCGTGTCGTTTCTCAGCATCCAGGACCCGCGCGAGCGCCCGTCCGATGCACGCCAGCAAGCCGACGCCGCGCATGCCGTGTTCACCGATCCGAAGTCTGACTTCGTCGGTGTGCTTAACCTGTGGCGTGCCTATCACGACGCGCACGAGGAGCTGACCCAATCAAAACTGCGCGACTGGTGCTCGCGGCACTTCCTCAGCTTCATGCGCATGCGCGAGTGGCGCGAGCTGCATCGGCAATTGCTGCTCGTGGTGCAAGAGCTTGGCTGGAAACTGGATGGATCGACTCCCGCGCCGCAAGCCATGGAAAAGAGGATGGAGTTGAAGGGACATTCTGCGTCGAAACGGAACGTTTCTCCGCGCGTCCATCCTGCACATGTGCTGGCACCTCTCAAGCCGGCGACTAGCGAGGACGATGCGAGTCGTTTGTACGAAGCGGTGCATCGTTCGCTGCTCACCGGCCTGCCAACCCAGGTCGGTCGCAAGGACGAGAAGGGTGTGTACCAGAGCACTCGCGAGCGCAAGTTCCATGTATTCCCCGGCTCGGCGCTGGCGAAGGTGCCGCCGAA
Source organism: Rhodanobacter sp. (assembly GCA_035943575.1). GTDB lineage: Bacteria > Pseudomonadota > Gammaproteobacteria > Xanthomonadales > Rhodanobacteraceae > Rhodanobacter. The sequence goes on from DASZCB010000823.1 coordinate 2,386, forward strand.
CTGGGTGTTCGCTGCGCAGATCCTCGACGTCGGCGGACGCGTGTGGGGCATGATGAATGCGCGGGTGGAGCCGCTGTGGATCGAGCAGCAGGCTGCGCACCTGCTGCGCATGAGCTGCCGCGATGCGCACTGGTCGAAGAAGCGCGGCTGCGTGGTGGCGTACGAGCAGGTGAGTCTGTTCGGCCTGGTGCTGGTGGAAAAACGGCCAGTCACTTTCCAGCAGCAGGATCCGGCGCTGGCACACGCGATTTTCCTGCGCGAGGCACTCGTGCGTGGCGACATCGACAGCCGTGCTGATTTCGTGCGGGCGAACCAGCGCGTACTGGAAGAGGCCCTCGGCGTCGAGGCAAAGCAGCGCCGCGAAGGATTGATCCGCCATGAGGACGATCTGGTCGCATTCTTCGAGGGCAAGCTGCCTGAAGAGATCGCCAGCAGCCGTGCGCTGGACGCGTGGTATCGCAAGGCGCGCCCGGCCGAACAGGCCGCGCTGCGCTGGTCGTTGGACGATGTGATGGTCGGCGGCGCTGGGCTGGATGCGAAGGCATTTCCTGCCGCGCTCGAAATCCCACCGCAAAAGTACAAGCTTGAATACCGTTTTGTACCCGGCGACGAGGCCGATGGCGTCACCTTGCATGTGCCGCTGGCGATGTTGAACGCGTTGCCACCCGCCCGCTGCGAATGGCTGGTGCCCGGCCTGCTGGGTGAGAAGGTGGCCGAACTGATCCGTGGCCTGCCGAAGGCGCTGCGGCGCAACTTCGTGCCGGCGCCGGATTTCGCATGTGCGTTTGTCGAGGCCGAGTCACCGCGTGATGAGCCGCTGGCGAAAACGCTGGCGACATTTC
>DASZCB010000824.1:0-3224 GCA_035943575.1 Rhodanobacter sp.
CGCGCACGTCGGCCGACACCGGCCGTGAGTTGTTCACCACGTGCGATACCGTCGTGAACGACACGCCCGCCACGGCCGCTACATCCTTGATCGTCGCCATAACCTGTTGCTCTCCTGCCTGTTGTTCCCGCCGGCCACGCCACCTGGCGACCCACCGGACGTCTTCATCGAAGACAGACCAAATCCATGGATACTTACGCTTTACCGCTCTTACTGCTTCGACCGCTCCTGATACGCTACGCTGCTGGCAACCGGCACTGCCTTCATGCGCGCTTACGGCGGCTGCGATAGGTATCCAGCACTACCGCCACCACGATCACCGCGCCGGTGATCATGCGCTTGGTCGGCTCGTTCGCGCCGATCTGCGCGAGGCCTGCCGCCAGCACCGAAATGATCAACACGCCAAAAAACGTGCTGATGACCGAACCGCGCCCGCCCATCAGGCTCGTGCCGCCAATCACCACGGCCGCGATCACCTGCAGCTCCACGCCCTGGCCCGCGTTCGGATCGGCTGCTTCCAGACGCGAAATCTGGAACAGCGCTGCCAGCCCGGCGAGTGCGCCCATCAACGCAAACACAATGATCTTGTAAGGACGCGGATTGACGCCCGCGAGCCGCACCGCTTCCTCATTGGTGCCGATGCCGACCAGATAGCGGCCGAACACCGTGCGCGTGAGCACCAGTTGCGCAATCACCATCACCGCCACCGCGATCAGGAACGCCGGCGAGATGCCCAGCGCGATCGGATTCGACAGAAAATCGAACGCGTCGCCGATATAGGCGGTGCGCGAATTGGTCATCTGATACGCCATGCCGCGCGCCGCTTCGAGCACACCGAGCGACACGATGAACGACGGAATCCGCCAGCCCACCGTCACGGCGCCGGTAATGGTGCCGGTCAGCGCCGCCGCGGCGACCCCGAGCGATGCCGACGGCAACGGCCCCCACCCCCATTTCAGCGCCGCCACGCTCACCACCGAGCCGCCCAATGCCAGCACCGAGCCCACCGACAGATCGATCCCGGCGATGATCAGCACGAAGGTCATGCCCACCGACATCACCACCAGATCGGGGATCTGATTGGCGATCGTGCTGAACGTGTCATACGTCAGAAAGTGCGAACTCAGCAGCGAGAACAGCACGATCATCGCCAGCAACGCACCGGCGAGGCCGAGGTAGTTCGAAAAGCCGAGCCGCGTGCCGGCCGGCTTGCCGCTCGCCAGCGGCGCGGACGGGTCGGCAGGCGGCGTTACGTTGGCCGCGTTGGCCGCGTTGGCCTCGTTCGCCGCACCCGGCTGCCCACTCGATCCTTCATGCACCGATTGATCGGTCATGACCGACTCCCTGCTTCATGGGTGACGGGGGCACGCAGCGACAGCGAAACGTCGGCGAGCACCGGTTCGGCATAAGTCTTACCGATACCGCTGACAGACAGTACGGCAGACAAGGCGTCGTGATCAGTTGAATCCATCGCAATCCCGGTTCCGTGACTCCCGGCGCGGCTTCATGCGATTTGCTCGAATGAAGCAGCCAACGGCAGCCACGTGTCATGCCGGACCAATGCGCCGATTGCGCAGGTGCTGTCGGCCACGCATCCCCCCTCCGCGCAACCACCGTCATGACGCTTACCTCTGGAATTAACGGCGGCGCAGCAGGTTTCTTGAGCGTTTATTGAATTGGCGCGGATTCGCGTGTTGTTTGCCGTGCATTCAACCTGCAGCGGCGTCGGCGCGAACCCGCGTGCACTGGGGTGTTGCGGTGCTTCTTTGGGTGCATATTCCGGCACTTTCCCGCACTTATTGCCCGGCGCTTACTTGGTCACCAGATCGCACGGCGTTTCCACCACGCCGGACAACTGCGACTGCTTCTTGTGCTCGCTGATCGCCTTCAGCGCGGTGTCGATGCCAAACACAGCCTGCTTGGCGGCATACTGATCGGCGGTAGCGAGCACGCGGCCGTCCTTGAGCATCGGCTTGATCGCGCCGATGTTGTCGTAGCCGACCACCATCACCTTGCCTTGCTTGCCCGCCGCGCGCACGGCCGAAACCGCGCCGATCGCCATGTTGTCGTTGCCGGCCAGCAGCGCCTTCAGGTTCGGATACTCATTGAGCATGGCCGACGCCACCGCGTTGCCCTTGTCGATTTCCCATTCACCCGATTGCACCGACACGACCTTGGCGCCGACGGTCTGCATGGCGTCCTTGAAGCCCGCGGTGCGCTGCTGCGCGTTGGTGGTGGTCGACACGCCTTCGATAATGCCGACTTCATCGCCCGCCTTCAGCTTTTTAGCCAGATAGTCGCCGACCTTCTGCGCGCCCTTGCGGTTATCCGGGCCGACGAACGGCACGTTCAGGTCTTTCGACTTGAGCACGTCCGGGTCGAGCCTGTTGTCGATATTCACGACGATGATGCCCGCGTCGATGGCCTTCTTGACGACCGGCACCAGCGCCTTCGAGTCAGCCGGGGCCAGCACGATCGCATCGACCTTCGAGACGATCATCTGCTCGACGATCCGGATCTGGTTCGCGGTATCGGTCTCGTCCTTGATACCGTTGGTGATCAGGTCGAACTGCGAGGCATTGTGTTTCTGGTAGTCCTTGGCGCCGGTTTCCATGGTCAGGAAGAACTCGTTCGCGAGCGACTTCATCACCAGCGCGACCCTCGGCTTATGGGCGGGCGCGGTTTGCGCGTAAGCGGAGGAAAACGGCAAAACGGCGGTGGCAGTGACGAGAACTGCGGCCGCCAGCATGCGGCGGCGAATGCGATGGCTCATGCATATCTCCAGGGTTTGTCGGGCTCGCGGCCGAGCCGTATTTTTAGTGACACGCAAACGTTTGCGAGGACCTATTCTCAGCGTGCCCTGTTCGAATTGTCAACGAATCGTAGTGTTGCGGTGCACCGGTCAGCAGAAAGTGCACCGGTGCTATGCGCTCGATGGGTTCGGCCCGGTGCGACGGGTAGGCGCACCGGCAGGCTGCGTTTTGGCAACGGTTCCTCGCTCGATCCGTGCGTGGCAGATTTGCCGCCGGCTGCAAACTCAGCGGCCGGCGGGCCGCTTATGCTGGACTTTTATTGCGCACGGTGCAAGCGGGAATCAAGCGGGGCGAAGGGCTAACAGTGTGTCAAAGCCAGCCGGACTTGCGAAAGCGCCAGTACAGGACCAAATCCACCGCCATCATCACGGCAATGCAGATTGGATAGCCGAACTTGTAGTGCAGCTCAGG
>DASZCB010000825.1:0-3854 GCA_035943575.1 Rhodanobacter sp.
CGACAGGGCTGAGGTGTTCGTGCTGGCCACCGACGACCCGGAGGCGAACCTGCGTACCGCGCGACTGGTGAAGCGGCAGTACCCGCACCTGAAAATCATCGCGCGCGCGCGCAACCGCCAGCATGTGTTCCGCCTGATGGACCTGGGCGTGGAGGAGCCAGTGCGCGAGACGTTCCATTCCAGCCTCAAGATGACCCGCAAGACGCTGCAGGCGCTGGGGCTGTCGGCCGAACTGGCAGCTGATCGGGTGGAGCGTTTCAGGCGTCACGACGAGGACCTGCTCCGGAAGCAGGCACAGGTCTATGACGATGAAACCAAGCTGATTCAGAGCACGCGCGATGCGCTGATCGATCTGCAGCAGCTGTTCGAGGCAGATGCCGAGCCGGCGGCCGAACGGGAACGCCGGCGCGATGCCGAGGTTCCGCTCAGCGGCGCGGACTGAACCTGCAACGCCCGCGCTGACGGATGCCGCCGGCCGCATGCAAAAAAGCCGGCGTGACACGTCAACCGCATGCAGTTTCCGGCGTTGCTTGCAGTCATGCCCACGATTCCTGACTCTGCAGTACCTGGCCCGGTAGTGATCCGGTTCGGCCGGCTTGGCGACACCATTCTGTTGCAACCGTTGCTGCGCAAACTGCAGTTGCGCTACGGCCGGCCATGCCAGCTGCTGACGCTGGGCGACTGGTCGCCGGTGTTGTATTCGGCGCAACCGGAGGTGGCCGGGTACATTCCGTTGCGCTCGCAATACGGGCCGATCTGGATGCGGCCGCAGCGCTGGCGGGCGGCGCTGGCGCTGCGTCGTCTGCGCGCGTCGCCGTTCTACATCTGCGAGCCGCAGCTGCGCACGCGCACCAAGATCCGCCCGATGCTGGCGCTCGCCGGCGTGCCGGCCGAGCATTGCAGCTTCATCGAAGACATGCCGCAGAAGGATGACGAGCACTGGGTGGACTCGCTGCTGCGTTTCGGCGACGCGACTCCATCCGCATTCCGCTCGATCGTCGGGTCGCCGCCGCCGCCTGCCTGCGCGGCACCGGAGCTAAGGGTCAGCGCGGCCGAACGCGCCGAGTGCGATGCATGGCTGCACGCGCAGGGCATGCTCGGGCGCCCGCTGGTGCTGTTGCAGCCGACCAACAAGCGCACGATGCGCTGGAACGGTGTGCGCGCCGCCGAGGACGACGACAAGTCTTGGCCGGCGGAACGCTGGGCCTCGCTGGCGCGTGCCATCAGCTACCGGTTGCCGCAGGCGCAGATATTGTTTTGCGGGTCGCCGGCCGAGGCCGGCTATCTCGACACCGTGATGGAGGTTACCGACATGAGGTCGCTGCGGGTGGCCGCTGCCGCGCTGCCGCTCGGCCGCCTGAAAGCGTTACTGGAAATCGCCCACAGCATGGTCTCGGTGGACACTGGGCCGGCGCATCTGGCCGCGGCGGTGGGCTGTCCGCTGGTGGTGCTGATGGGTGCTCGATCACCGCACATGTGGATGCCGCGCAGCGCATCCGGGAGTGCGGTGCATCTGCTAGGCGGATTGCCGGCGATTCGACGGGTGGACGAAATCGATACCGCGCAGGTAGTGACTGCCTGGCGCGCGCTACGGTCGCGCGATGCGCTGCCATTGCCGTCAGTTCGCATGGCTGAATCCGCGGTTGCTCAGTCGGCCGGTTGCGCCGGCTGACGCAGGGTCTGCCGCACGCTGGGGATCGCGCCGGTGCGGGCGGCCAGTTCATGCGCGATGTCGATGTAGCCGATTTGCCGCGCCACATCCGCCGCGGTGCGGCCGAACGCATCGGCGGCATTGCGGTCGGCGCCGCGCGAGAGCAGCACGCGAGCCGGCGGCAGCAGCGCATGCATCGCGCAGGCGTGCAGCGCGGTGACGCCGCGTTGATCGGCGTGCTCGACCCTGGCACCGGCTTCCAGCAGCAGCGGCACCAGAGCGCCGATGTGGGTGGCATCGCACTCGCTGCCGGGGCGCAGTTGCGCGCCGAGCAATAGCAACAGCGGCGTCTTGCCTTCGCTGTCCGCGTGGTTGATGTCGGCACCGCGCTTGAGCAGGCTGTCGAACAGCCGACGCGCGCGCAGACTGTCGTTGTGCTCGAAGCCGAATTGTGCGGCGGCGTGCAGCGCACTGCGACCACTTGCATCGACCGCGTTGACGTCGGCGCCGTTGTCGAGCAACTGCTCGGCGATGTCGGGGTAGCCCATCGCGGCGGCCACCATTAAGGCGGTGGCATCGTTCGGCAGGCGCTGGTCGGCGCCGACCTTGTGTTGCAGCAGCAGGCCGACCAGCCCTTCGCGGCGTGCGGCGACCGCCGCGGCCAGTGCGGTCACGCCACTGCGCGCGGCCAGTGCCGGATCGGCACCGGCGTCGAGCAGGCAGGCGGCGATCTCGCGGTGGCCGGCGCCACAGGCGCGCAGCAAGGCCGATGCGCCTTGGTCGTCCTGGGTGTCGACAGCGAAGCCCAGTTCCAGCAGGCGTTGCACGGTGGCCAGCGCGCCGGCAGCAGCGGCGGCGGGCAGATCGTCGGCGCGCAGCGGACGGTGCGGCCGCGGCCAATCGCGCCAATCCAGCCAGCGCTCCACCGCCGGATGTTCCAGCGCCAGCCCCAGCGGCGTCTCGCCGTTCGCATCGGCAGCTTCGGGATTCGCGCCGTGGGCGATCAGCGCACGCACCAGGGGCAATGCCTGCGCGCCATGTTCGAGTGCGGCAAACAGCGGCGTGCGGCCGTCGCGATCGCGTGTGTTCGGATCGCAGCCACGGGCCAGCAGCACCTGCAGCAGTTCGGGCTGGGCATTGACCACGGCCAGATGTAGCGGCGTGCGCTCGCGCGCGTCCGGGCCGAACGGATCGGCGCCGCGTTCGAGCAGGTTGAGCGGTAGCGCGGCACTTTGTGCGGCACCACTCAAGCGCGACAGCGCTTGCGCCAGCAGGCCGGCGCCGGCCGGACTGGCGCCGGCCTGCAGCAGGTCGTCCAGCGCTTCGGTCGAATTCGGCAGTTGCTGCAGCAAGGCGTCGAACAGGCGCCGTCCCAGCGGCGGCAGGATGGGTGCGTCGGCAGTTTCGGCGTCGTCGATGCGCGGCGCTTCCAAGCGGGCTTCGGCATCGAGGCCGTGATCGAGCAACCAGCGGCGCGCAGCGGCGAGGCCTGGCGTGGCCAGCTCCAGATACAGCAGCGCCAATTGCGGCTGCGGCCATTCGCGCACGCGCTCGGCAAAGCCCGACACGATCGCCCAATGGCCGAAGCGCAGCGCGTCCAGCAGATGCGCCGGCGTGTCGGCGCCTTCGGCCAGCAGATCCTGACTGAGGCTGGCTGGCAAGGGTGTGTCCGGATCGAGCAGGGCGACCAAGTCCCAGCGACCGGCGGCGGCGGCGTGATCGAGCGCGCTGCGGCCGTCGCTGCCAGCGGTTTTCGGCTCGGCGCCCAACGCCAGCAGCGCGCGCACGGTTTCGCCATGCGCACGCGGCGACTGGCAGGCGAGGGTCAGCGCGTCGCGGCCGTGCTGGTCGCGCACACGGGCATCGGGTTGTGCCTCGGCCAGCAACTGCACGATGCCGCCGGCGCCAGCGCGGGCCGCTTCCATCAGCGCAGTGCTGCCGTGGCGGTCGGTCAGGTTGATATCGGCACCGGCGGCGCACAGCGCGCGGGCGATCTGTTCGTGCCCTTCGGCGGCGGCGCTCAGCAGCGCATGCCGATGACGCACATCGACCGCGTTGACCGCGGCGCGATGCTTGAGCAGCAGCTTGACCCCTTCGGCATCGTCGTCGGCGATGCCGGCTGCGGCGACCAGCGCCGGCTCGCCGTCGGCCGGTGCCGGCTTGGCGCCGTGCTCCAGCAGGAATTTCGCCAGCGGCCAGTTGG
>DASZCB010000826.1:0-1556 GCA_035943575.1 Rhodanobacter sp.
ACCAACATCGGCCTGTTGTTGATGGTGGCGCTGAGCATGTTCCCCGGTGGCGTGCTGCAGGTGTGGGATGTGGTGCAACACGGTTACTGGCATGCACGCGGCCTGGCTTATACAGGCACCCACACCGCTCGCCTGATCGAATGGCTGCGTCTCCCCGGCGACCTAGTGTTCATCATCTTCGGCGCCGCACCGCTGTCGATCGCTGCGATCAAGGCCTATCTTGGCGTGCGCGCGACAGCACGGCCTTTCCAAATGCAAGTCCCGGATACCGTTGCGCGCAATCCGCGCAGCGACTGAGCGCTGCCCGGCCCGGATAACCGCCGAAAGCCAACCTTGTTGTTGTTCAAGGCCATTTCTTGACAGGCATGCTGCAACACGCCACCCCGCCTGTATAATCAGCGCGGTAACGCTTGGTGGGAGAAGCGGGCAGCTCTGCATAGGGCATGTCCGCTGCCGAAGACGCAACGCCCGTAATCGCTCAGGCCCCGTACCATCACGCGTAAACACTCTGGAGAGAGCGGTTGAATCCGCCGCCGAAGGGGCACGAAACGCACCCGCGTTTCCAAACTCTCAGGCAAAAGGACAGAGGGGCGCCCCACGTGCGGCACGCACGTCCGGCCTTTATCGGCCACTTCCGGACGCCCGTCATGAGCCAGACCAACACTCCTTCCCTGCGCGACCTTGAGCACCACCACGCCTTCATCGAGCGCCACATCGGCCCGAACGATGCCGAGATCGCGCAGATGCTGCACGTCATCGGTCACGATTCGCGGGAAGCGATGACCGACGCGATCGTGCCGGGCAAGATCAAGTCGCCCGCGCCGCTGGCTTTGCCGCAGGCGATCACCGAGGTCGAGGCGCTGACCAAGATCCGCACCATCGCGGACAAGAACGAAGTGTTCCGCAGCTTCATCGGCCAGGGCTATTACGGCACGCTCACGCCGAACGTCATCCTGCGCAACATCCTGGAGAACCCGGCCTGGTACACCGCGTACACGCCGTATCAGGCGGAGATCTCGCAAGGTCGCATGGAGGCGCTGATCAACTTCCAGACGCTGTGCGCCGACCTCACCGGGATGGAGATCGCCAACGCCTCGCTGCTGGACGAAGCCACCGCCGCCGCCGAAGCGATGACGCTGGCGAAGCGTTCGTGCAAATCCAAGTCGAACGTGTTTTTCGTGTCGAACGGCGTGCATCCGCAGACGCTGGAAGTGGTCAAGACCCGCGCCGAGGCGCTGGGCATCGAGCTGCATATCGGCGCCGACACCGAGGGCAGCTCGGTCGACAGCTTCGGCGTGCTGCTGCAGTACCCGAACACCTTCGGCACCATCAACGACTACCGGGCCATCGCCGATGCCGCGCATGCGCGCGGCGCACTGGTCGCGGTCGCCACCGACCTGCTCGCACTCACCCTGCTCGCCGCGCCCGGCGAATGGGGTGCTGACATCGTGGTCGGCAACTCGCAGCGTTTCGGCGTGCCGTTCGGCAACGGTGGCCCGCATGCCGCGTTCATGGCCTGCCGCGACGCGTACAAGCGCTCGATGCCGGGTCGCCTG
>DASZCB010000827.1:0-5192 GCA_035943575.1 Rhodanobacter sp.
TAGCATATGGCGGCGTATCGGGCAGGGTGATGCCGGTGATCGGATACAGCTTGGCCATGCTGGAGCCGGAGAACCACAGGCGTACGTCGAGCGCGCCAAGATGCACCGGATCGGTGAGCGTACCGACCAGCGCGACATGGCTGTCGCCGATATGCACGTCGGCCTGCAGCGGGAACGGATCGGTGGTGTTCTGCAGTGCCAGCACGGCACCGGTTTTGCCGTCGCCCTTGAACGGGCTGCCGTGGTAGTTGCCTTCGGCGTGCCAGCCAAACTGGTAAACCGTCGATGCATTTGCCTGGCCGATCGGTTCGCTCCGATCCGGTTTGGCGGCATTGCCTGCCATGGCTTTCTTTGCGGCGGCGCCGACGGTCTTGCCGGCCTGATCGCGCGCATCGGTGGATTGCTGTGCCACGACTTGGTCGTAGGGAATCGCACCTTGCAGAGGTTCAACCGTCACCTGCAATTTGATTGCGCTGGCCGCATCGTCCAGCGTGATGTTGCCGCTGTCGAAACCGATCGCGCCAAGATCCAGCTTCCATACGGACGGCGTGCTGTCCTGCGAAAAGACGAAATCCCAGGTGGCGCGCGCCTGCTTGTCGCGTTCCAGGTCAACGGTGGGGTGCACCAGTTGCAGCGACGGCACCTCGATGCGGTGCGCCAGCAGCGCCAGCGGCGACAGGCGGAAACGCAGCGCGTCGAGTTTGGCGAACTGCGGCTGCTTTGCCCATGCCGGATTGGCGATGGTGATGTCATGCGCGGTGAACTCCGGCCACGGCACCAGCGAACCACGCCAGCTGCCGGTGCGGTCGCGCTCCCAGTCCACGTTGAGGTCGCCGTTGATCGCGAACGGTCGTCCGATCGCCTGGCTAACCTTGTCGCTGATGAACGGCTTCAGGCGGTTCCAGTCGAACGTGGCGACCACGATCAGCAGCACCGCGATCAGTGCCAGCAGCGCACCGGCGATCCAGCTCAGTACTTTCCGGCTGCGTTTCATCTTGCCGCTCCGTGTTCGACTTCAGGCGATCAGTCTTAACCGGTAACGCGAAAAAGTTATGTGGTGATGCCCGGCGGCTTTCATGCCCCGTTCACACGCGCCAGGTCCGGCATCGATGTGAACTGTCGATACCCTTGCCGGGATTGGATGAGCGCATCGCGCTGTACCGGGAGGGTTCACCAGTCTTTATCGACTCCCGCCGCCGCAGCACGCCGGCACAGTAGCCGGCAAAGCAGAAATAGCGGGGTGGCGTCAGGCAGCGACCAGGACGTCCGTTCGTCGGCTGATCCGATAGACCGCCGCCGGCGGCAGGTTGAGCAAGGCGCTGCCGACCCGCTGTGCCTGCAGATTCAGCCGTTCGAGCAGGGCTGGTGGCAGCGGGCAGCGCGGGCCGTAGGTGAACTGGTAGAACATGCCGCCGTTGCGCAGCTGGCGTTCGAACACGCCTTGCACGATCGCGGCGACCTGGCTTGCCGGCATCGACAGCAGCGGCAATCCGCTTACCACGGCGCAGGCGCGCTCTTCGCCGAATAGCGACTCGGTATGCCCGAGCTGTGCCGCGTCCATGCGCAGAATCGTGGTTTTCGGATAGCGCTTGGCCAGTGCATCGGCGAAATGCGGATCGGCTTCGATCAGCGCCAGCCGGTGCGGCGGCACGCCGCGGGCCAGCAGTGCCCGGGTCAGCGCGCCGGTGCCGGGTCCGAGTTCGATCACCGGGCCGTCCAGCTGGCTGACGTGGGCCGTCATCAGGCGCGCCAGCGCGGCGCCGGACGGCGTCACCGCACCGATCCCGCGCGGGTCGCGCAGCCACGCACGCAGAAAAGCCAAGGTATCGTTCAGTGCCATGTAACGGTTCCCGCAATCGGCCAGCAAGGGTTCAAGGTAACCGATTCGACTGAACTAAATGTTTGTGGTTCGTGTTCACGAATATCAGTGCGTCGTCGCCGCCGTCGGCTTCGGCTCGCGCACCGGTACGTCGATGCTGCACAGGTCGACTTTGCCGGCCGGCAAGGCATAGAACGCGTTGCGGCCGTTGCGTTTGGCGTCGATCAGGGCGGCGAAGGTGGGGCTGTCGGTGCGCAGCACTTCAAGCGTCGGGCGATCCTTGGCCGGCATGTCGGCGGCGAGGCGTACCGACTCGATGGCGATGCGCTGCGCCGGTTTGGTGTAGAAACCCATCGGCTCGGCGCCGCGCGGCAGGCCGGACAGTAGCGGCATGCCTTCGATCACGCGGCCGGCGACGGCGAGGTTGCGATCCAGCCGGCGCGGTGCCTGGCCGATCACCGCGTACAGCGAGCTGCCGCTGCCGGTCTGCGGATCGACGTCGCGCGCCACGCCGACGGCGCCGTAGCAGTGGGTCAGCCACTCCTGTCCGCTGGCCGGGTCGCGTGCTGCCGGGAAGCCTTCGGAGAAGCCGACTTCAGGCGCGTATACGTCGCCATCCGGCAGCGCCGTCCAGGGCAGTTTCGGGTCGATTGAACGAGTGTATTCCGGCGGCAGCGTCTTGCTGGCCTTGCCGAGCGGACGAATCTTGCTCTTGTCGCCGTTGTCGTCGTCGTTGGGGTCGCCCCACTGGGTGACGAAGTTGTCCTGCACCCGCACGATCGTCAATCCGTCGAAATAGTGTCCGCGTACCAGGGTACGGATATTCGCCGCGTGCAGCGGCGTGAAATCCGGTGCCAGCTCGATCACCACACGACCCTGCGGCAGCTGCATGAAAATCAGGTTTTGCGGGTCGGGCTTGCGCCACTCGGCAGGCGTGGACTTGGCCAGCAACTCCTTCGCGGTCGGCGTGGGCTTGCTCTGCTCGGCGGCGATGGCTGGAGGCGCAAGCAGGGTGCTGGTCAGCGCAAGTGCGGCGATGAGATGGCGGCGAAGCATGGGGGTTCCCCTTGAGCAACGGATTGGCAAGGAATGCAACTTAGCAGAGTGTTGCCTGGGTATGAGCGAAGCTGAGCTATCTGGCCAATGCCCTGATGGAGAATCGCAACGCCTTGCTGGCGGCACTGGACGTGCGCCACGCCAGCGGCACTGACGAACGGGAGAGTGCCGCGCTCGGTGTAGATAACGGCTTACGACCCGCAGGACTTCGTCATAGCGCTGAAACAGCGCGGCATCCAACTCCATATCACCCGCCACACGAAGGGACGGCGCAGCACCATCGATGGACGTGCTGCACGAGGCAAGGGTTATGCGATGAGCATTCAAATCTGCAAACGCATCGAGCAGGGCTTCGGCTGGATCAAGACCATCGCCAGGTTGTGCAAACTGCTGTGGGTGGAGATGTCCAAAGTACGTGGCGGGGTGACGTGGACGTTCGCGGCGTACAACCTGATTCGGCTCGGCGGCATTGGTCAGGTGGCGGGAGCCGTCGCCGACCTGAGCGATAACGGGGACGTGCGCCTGTTATGAGGGAAATGATCATGGCGGCTGCCTCCATGTCTGTGATTTGTAGGGGTGAAGCTGTGCCACCAGCGCCAAAAGGGCATTCTCAGCAGCTTGTTAGATATTAATTAACAAACTCGAGCGTTCGCAATGCATGGTATCGACTTACCCTATTATCGGCACGTTAGCCATTAATTCTTACTGGCTGACTCGATGTTGCACTCACCGGATTCTCTGATCGAATTCACTGCAACCTTCCAAGTTCGCATCAGGGGGCTTCTGCGTTTCTTGACTACAAGGGGATGTACTATGAAACGTTCATTGAAATTATTCTTGGTTGCCACGGTATTAGCTTTTGCATTCACAGCTACGGCGCATGCACAAGCTTCACGAACCTGGGTTTCGGGAGTCGGCGACGATGCCAATCCATGCAGTCGAACTGCTCCCTGCAAGACCTTTGCAGGAGCTATCTCCAAGACGGCAGCAAATGGAGAGATATCGGTGCTTGATCCTGGTGGGTTTGGCGCAGTAACTATCACCAAGGCTATCACTATCAACGGTGGCGGAGAGCTGGCAAGCGTGCTCGTTTCCGGTACCAATGCTATCGTTATTGCAGCTGGTCCAACCGATACTGTGATTTTGCGTAATTTGGAATTCAACGGTATTGGAACCGGAGTCGACGGCGTCCTGATACAAAGTGCCGGCAACGTGATCATCGATCACTGCACTTTCGAGGGGTTTACGAGTATTACGAGTAATGATGTTGAACTAAATGTGACCTCGCCAACCTACGTGGTAATACAGGATTCGACGATAACTGGTGGTGCCAAGGGGGTCGTTATCGATGGTACTTCAGGCCCGGGGCCGGTTACCGCCCTCCTGAAAAATGTCACCATTCAAGGTACGGGGACTGCACTTCAAACGCTGCGTGGTCACATCGACGTTACCCATTCGACTTTCCAGAACAACGCGGCTTTCGGTGCCTTGGCCTCAGTCGGTACAATCAACCTTGAGGACAGCATCTTTTCCTTCAACGGCACCGCTGTTCAAGCGCAGACAGCAGCACAAGTCGCCATATCCAACGTGGATTTCTTCAATAATACTGTCGGCATCGGATCGGGTGGTGGCACGATTGGTTCAGCCGGCAACAATCGCAAGGTCGACAACAGTACGCCAGGCGCACCAACCGCCATGATTACGGTTCAATAAATCAACGCGGTCGACAATAAGCATGCAAATTGAGCCCGCTGATGCATCCTTCAGCGGGCTCTCTTGTAATAAAGCTCTGGGTTAATCTGGCTAAGAAATTATCCATAAATAATGTTATTCGTTGTTGCTACCTTGAGAAGTGCGATGACCACTGCCGCGAGATGTTCGAGCGCAACGAAGTTGCATTCGAACAGTTCATAGCGCACAAGTAGCCTCCGGAAGCGGTTGAACCGGTTGTGACATGTCTCCAAACATCTGTAGTACATGAATTTTGCTGTGCGTTCGAAAGAAGAGCGCCCGCTCCGGGTGATCAAGCGCCAGCTCGGATACCAGAAGGTGTGCTTCGAGTGGCTGGCAAAGAACGCCATCTGGATACTGACGCTTTTGCGCTATCAAACCTATGGATGGCAAAGCGAATGTTTCTGGCCCATGCGGGAGCGCTGCGTCCACGAACGGGAAAACTCCTCCGGGCATGATGCTGGTCGGACCCTGCAAGCCGAAGCGACTGCCATGCAGGCGGATCTGTTGGTTGGGGGTGTTCCCGCATGAGCGAACTGGTACTGGGAGGCGCCACTCGCTGGCTTCTGGATCACGTCTTGCAACT
>DASZCB010000828.1:0-1572 GCA_035943575.1 Rhodanobacter sp.
CGGCCCTGCTTGAGGAATCCGGTCTCGTCGATGACCAGCACCGCGTCGCAGTCACTCAGCGCCTCGACAACATACTCCCGCACGATGTCGCGCAGCGCATCCGCGTCCCATCGGCCGCGCCCCAGCACCGACTGCTGCCGCCACGGGCCAGGATCACCGGCCGCTTCCGCACGCATCCAGCCGGTCTTGCGGCGTTCCTCGCCGAGCAGACCATCCAGGAAAAGCCCCGCCGAGACCGCCATCCGCTCCTGCTTGAACAGCGAACCCATCCGCGCTTTGACGTCACGCAGCGACGAGGCCCAAAGCTCCAGCGTCGTCTCGATCGATGCTCCCGACACCACGATCTCCGAATCGAGTCATGGTTCCGCATCGATTCAGAGTTCAGGCGCCAGCGCAACTGTAATGCTAGCATTACAGTTGCGATTTCCGGTGGTGAGCTGCTCGAGCGGCGGCTTGGTGGGCACGTCTCCAGAGTGACCAGGCGATGATGTGCGCGGGTTGGATGCGTCGTCTTGCAAGCCGCGTTGCTATGCGCCGGATTTCCTGGACCGACCAGCGGATGAGGTCCGGGTCTGCGGCATCCGCCTCGCCGGCGTTTTTTTCGGCGTGGCCGCGACTGCATTGGCTTTGTTGCGAATGATGGCCATCATGGCAAAGGCGAGCATCACGAGCGAAACGTGCCGATGCCATCCGTGCCAGGACCGGGTCTCATTGTGATCGAGGCCAAGCTCGTTCTTGGCGTTCTCGAAGCTGTCTTCGATGGACCAACGATGACCTTCGACGGCCACCAGCGTGGCTATTGGGGTTCCGGCCGGACACCAGGTCGAGAAGAATGCCATCTCGCCGTCGGCGATGTGGCGGCGGATCAGCAATCCGCGCGTCCATACCTCGTCTTCCGCGCCGCCGAACTCACCGGCTTTAAGGTCAGCGAGTTCCACGTAGCACCACTCGTGCAGGCGCGGCCCCTTGGTCCCGGCCCCGGCCGACAGGCGCTGCCAGTCTGCCGCTGCCCGGGAAGCGGCGATCTCCTCGGCGCTACCCGCGATCAGCTTTCCTTTGCCCCAGGAATGGAAACGATGCGCGCCGGTCACCCCGAGCACGTAGCCACGGGCGGCCCGGCGCAGCACCTGCTCGACCTCGCCGATGCCATAGACGGTGTCCGCGGCCACCCACGCGAACGGCACGTTCGCGGCCAGCGCACGCTTGATCATTTGCACGGCGATGCGGGGCTTGGTTGCGAAGCTGATGTCGCTTGGCACATGTGCGCTGGCCAGGCGGGCCGCGTCGTCGGTCCAGACTTTCGGCAGATACAGCGCCCGGTCAATGAAGGCGTGGCCGTGGCGCGAGGCATCGGCGGCGAACACGCCGATCTGGCAGTTGGTGATCTTGCCCGCCGACCCCGTGTATTGCCGCGCAACCCCGCACGACGCTCGGCCCTGCTTGAGGAATCCGGTCTCGTCGATGACCAGCACCGCGTCGCAGTCACTCAGCGCCTCGACAACATACTCCCGCACGATGTCGCGCAGCGCATCCGCGTCCCATCGGCCGCGCCCCAGCACCGACTGCTGCCGC
>DASZCB010000829.1:0-2915 GCA_035943575.1 Rhodanobacter sp.
GTCGCTTGCGCTGGCGTTGATGCGGCCCCATCTGATGGCGGTCTTTCCCCATGTTGCGGAGTGTTGTGATGTCCAAGATCGAGGTCTATTCCACGGCAGTGTGCCCCTACTGCGTGGCGGCCAAAAACCTGCTCAAGGCCAGGGGACTGGAGTGGAGCGAGGTGCGTGTCGATACCGATCCAGCCCAGCGCGACGCCATGCTGGCGCGCAGCGGTGGACATCGTACGGTGCCGCAGATCTTCATCAACGACCAGTTCCTGGGTGGCTATGACGACCTCGTGGCGGCCGACCGCAGCGGCAAGCTGACACAACTGCTGGAGCAGGTTGCATGAGCGACAAGCTCGCCGAATTCAGCGCGTTCCGCCAGCGCATGAACGAGCGCATCCTGGCCGAGGACAATCAGGTCGTGCGCCGCTTCTTCGCGCTGGACACGCAGACCTACAAGGCCGGCGCACTGGACGTGAAGACCAAGGAAATGCTCGGCCTGGTCGCCTCGCTGGTACTGCGCTGCGACGACTGCATCAGCTACCACGTAGCGCAGTGCAAGGAGGCCGGCGTCGAGCGCGATGCGTTCTTCGAGGTGTTCAGCGTCGGTCTGGTGGTGGGTGGATCGATCGTGATCCCACACCTGCGCCGCGCGGTCGATCTGCTCGACCAACTCGAATCGGGTGGCGGCAACGATACGGCCACCTGCGCCGATCACACCTGATTCGACGCCTCGGCTGATACGGCATGGTTGCGCCGTGGCGCGATCGTCTGCAGCTTTTTGCAATGCTGCGTGCGAGTATTTTCAACGCCTTGCGAGACTTTTGACCTGTTCGGGCAGAGCCGTATCGGGGATAATTGCCCGGTTTCGGTACGTGCCGGTTTCCCTTCGCACATACTGCTCGCAAGTTTCCGTTTCAAGGAGTTCCCCATGAGCAAGACGATTGCCGTGATCCCGGGCGATGGCATCGGCCCGGAGATCATGAGTGCCACGCTGCGCGTGCTCGACGCGCTGGATTGTGGTCTGAAGTACGAGTTTGTCGACGCCGGCATGGTCGCGCTGGAGAAGCACGGCGAACTGCTTCCGCAGTCCACGCTGGACAAGATCGCCGAGCACAAGGTGGCGCTGAAAGGTCCGTTGACCACGCCGATCGGTGACGGCTTCACCTCGATCAACGTGACCCTGCGCCGGCACTTCGACCTGTACGCGAACGTGCGTCCGGCGATCAGCTTTCCGGGCACCAAATCGCGTTACGAGAACATCGACATCATCACCGTGCGCGAGAACACCGAGGGCGCGTATCGCTCCGAGGGGCAGACGCTATCCGCTGACGGCGAGATCGCCGAGTCGGTCGCGCGCAACACGCGCACGGGCAGCACCCGTATCGTGCGCTACGCGTTCGAACTGGCGGTGAAGAAGGGCCGCAAGAAGGTCACTGCGGTGCACAAGGCGAACATCCTGAAGACCAGCTCCGGGCTGTTCCTCAACGTGGCGCGCGAGATCGCCCGTGAATACCCGCAGATCGAGTTCAACGAGATGATCGTGGACAACACCTGCATGCAGCTGGTGATGAATCCGCATCAGTTCGACGTGATCGTCACCACCAACCTGTTCGGCGACATTCTGTCCGACCTGTGCGCCGGTCTGGTCGGTGGCCTGGGTCTGGCGCCGGGCGACAACATCGGCACCACCGCGGCGATCTTCGAGGCAGTGCACGGCTCGGCGCCGGACATCGCCGGCAAGGGCATTGCCAACCCGTGCGCGTTGCTGCTGGCCGCCGCCGACATGCTCGATCACCTGGACATGGTGGCCAAAGGCACCCAGCTGCGCCAGGCGATCCGCGCCACGGTGGAACTGGATCACGCGCAGGTCACGCCCGACCTGGGCGGCCAGGGCAGCACGAGCAGCTTTGCCGACGCGATCGTCAAGCGCATCAAGGGCTGAACCCTATCCTTCCGGAACATGCAAAAGGCCGCGGCGATGTCCGCGGCCTTTTGCTTTCTGGATTGGCGCAGGCCGGCTCGCTAGGATGACCGGTCCTGGCCGCTGCCGGCATTTCCTCATGGCTCGCTCATACGCATGACGTTCTGGGTCTTCCTCTACATCGCCGCTGCCGTGCAGGCCGCCTTGCTGGCGCTGGCCCTGTGGCGGCGGTCGGCCAATCGGGAAGCCAACCGCATCCTGGCGGTATGGGTTGCGCTGTCGGGCATCGATCTGGCGGTGAAGGCGGTGTACTGGCATCTGCTGTCGCCGGAGTGGTTCCGCGCCTACCGCTTCGTGGCGCTGTTTCCGTTTCTCTACGGCAGTCTGTTCTATCTCTATGTACGGGCGCTCACCAAGGGATGTGGTTTCCGTGGGCGCGACGTGGTGCACCTGCTCGGCTTCGGCGTGATGCTGCTGCTCAACGGCTACGTGCTCGTGATGGGGCACGCGCAGTTGCAGGCATTGTCGGCGCGCTGGATCGCGGGTGAGCGGTCGGTGGGACTCTGGTTCGACGGGCCGCTGTTCGCCTACAGCCTGTCCTACGTGGCGGCTGCGCTGGTGCGGGTGCATCGCTACCGGCGCCGCTTGCGCGAGCGCCGCTCCGACGCCGATCGCCTGTCGCTGCGCTGGATCGACGCGATGGCGCTGTGCCAGATTGTCATCTGGAGCATCGCGATCGTGCAGGCGCTGGTGGATCTGCCGGTGATCAACTACATGTTGCTGTTCGGCGCCGTGGCGGGTTGGGTGTGCATGGTGGGCTGGTTCAGCCTCGGCCAGCCGCCGGTGGTGACCGAGCCTGACGCCGAACCGTCGTCCGATGAAGTGGCGGCCGCTGCGGTGGCCGAGCAGGACGATGCCCGTTACGACGCGGTCGAGGCGCGCCTCGCGCAGCTGATGGGCGGCGCCACATCGCTGTACCTGGAGCCGGCGCTGACTATCGGTCAGG
>DASZCB010000830.1:0-10385 GCA_035943575.1 Rhodanobacter sp.
CGCCGGCGGCGGCGATGACGGCGGCGTGTCACGCCGCGTACTCGGTTACCTGCTGACCTGGATGGCCGAACGCAAGGCCAAGGTATTCGTGGTCGCTACCGCGAATGCGGTGCAGGAGCTGCCCGCCGAACTGCTGCGCAAGGGCCGCTTCGACGAAATTTTCTTCGTCGACCTACCCCAGGCTTCCGTACGCAGCGAGGTCTTCGCGATGCACCTCGCCCGCCGCAAACTCGACCCCGCCAGCTTCGACCTTCCCGCGCTTGCTAGCGCCAGCGACGGTTTTTCCGGCGCCGAAATCGAGCAAACCATCGTCAGTTCACTCTACGACGCGGCCGGCAACGGCACGCCACCGAACCAGGCGACCCTGCTCAACGCATTGAAGCAGACGCGGCCACTGTCAGTACTCATGCGCGAGCAGGTGGAGGCGCTGCGTGCATGGGCACAGGGGCGGTGCGTGGCGGCGGATTGAGGGACCTCAAACCATGATGCGCAGCGCCGACGCGGCTCTGACCCGACGCCCTGTTTCGGCGTAGTCTTGAACGCCCATCGTCAGGAGGGTCGAATCATGTTTCGCCGCACCTGCAAGCTGCTGATCCCGCTGATCGTTACGCTGCTGCTACCCGCGGTTGCCAGCGCCGCTCCTGCCACCGCACCCGACAGCACCACCGCAGCGCTGCAGCAGGCGGTGAACGGTCACTGGCGCTCGCCTGCCAACCAGGCGCGCGACCAATACCGCCATCCGATCGAGACTCTGCAATTCTTCGGAATCAAGCCGGACATGACGGTGATCGAGCTGTCGCCCGGTGGTGGCTGGTACACCGAGATCCTCGCGCCATTCCTCTACGCGCACGGCAACCTGATCGAAGCCGCGCCAGCGACGGCAGCGAAATTCACCGCCATGCTCAAGGCCGATCCGACGATATATGGACACATCGCGAAAGTCATGCCATTCGCGCCCCCTTATCAAGTGAACCTGGGCGCCGACAACTCAGCCGACATGGTGCTCACCTTTCGCAACACGCACGACTGGCTCAATCACAGCCCGGCTACCCTCGACGCGGTGTTCCAGGCTGCGTTCAACGTGCTCAAACCCGGCGGCGTGTTCGGCATCACCGAACACCGAGCCAAACCGTTCGCCGATGCCGTGGACAGCGCCAAGACACTGCACCGCCTTCCCGAGGACTACCTGATCACGCTCGCCCTCAAGACCGGATTCCGCGTGGCCGGCGTGTCGGAGATCAATGCCAACCCCACGGACCCCGAAGACATCAACGTGCACCGCCTGCCGCCGGATCTAGCCGGCCCCGACAGCGAGCACGCGAAGATGAAGGCGATCGGCGAGTCCGACCGGATGACGTTGCGGTTCGTGAAGCCGTAAAGAGAGCGATCTGAAGATGAAGCCATTGGAATTCCGTCAGCACGGCGAACTGACCGCCATGTTCCTGCTCGACCCCTGCGGCAATACGCTGGAGTTCAAGGCGTTCGCAGACCGCGCGCAGTCGTTCGCGAAGTAGCGCGGCAGGAACGACAGTGATGGATCCGGAAGATTTGCCGAAGCTGGTGAGCGTGCGCATGCCTTACGGCAAGTATCAGGGGCGGTTGATCGCCGACCTGCCCGGCGCCTATCTCGCGTGGTTCGCGCGCAAGGGATTTCCGAATGGCGAGCTGGGTCGGCTGCTGGCACTGATGCTGGAGCTTGACCACAACGGCTTGTCGTCACTGCTCGATCCGTTGCGCCAGCGCTGACACGGGCGCGCGTCGCTACACTGGCGACTGATGAATACGCATCCGACTCCGTTCCACGATATCGCCACCACGCTGGCCACCGATGGCTGGTGCGTCGTGCCGGATTTTCTTTCGGCCACGCAGACGCAGGCACTGGCCGATGAGTGCCGCGCCCTGCACGACGCGCAACGGCTGACGCCGGCGCGGGTCGGCGCCACGCGCACGGCCACGCCATTGCGTGGCGACAGCACGCACTGGTTCCAGACTGGCTCGCCGAGCGTGCCGCAGCAGGTGTTCGCCGACCGCCTCGACGCGCTGCGCGTGGCGCTCAACCGCGAGCTGATGCTGGGGCTGGTCGAGTGCGAGTCGCACTACGCGGTGTATCCGCCCGGCGCCGGCTACACGCGTCATCTCGACCGCCTGCGCGACAGCGATGCGCGGGTGGTGTCGGCAGTGTTCTACCTCAACGAGGCGTGGCAGGCCGCCGATGGCGGTGCGTTGCGGCTGTACCTGGACGATGGTTCGTCGCGCGATATCTTTCCGCACGCCGGCACCTTGCTGCTGTTTCTCTCGGCACAGTTCGAGCACGAGGTGCTGCCGGCCACACGCGAGCGCATGAGCATCGCGTGCTGGATGCGGCAACGATCACCCGGCCCGCTGTTCTGACCGCACTCAGGCTGCCGGTGTGGCCTTATCTGCTAACGCATTGAAGCGCGTCGCGATGTAGTCGTCGGTGAAGCTGGTCATGCCGTAGCCGCGGATGAAGCCGCAGTGGCCACCGTAATCGGCGATGTCGAGCTCCACGTTCGGCGGCAGTTCGAGTTTCTCGAAGGCGTCGACCGGGATCACCGGATCGTCGCGCGCGGTGAGGATGGTGGCGGGAATCTGCATCGCCAGCAGTGTATCGTCGGCCACCGAATAGCCGTCCAGATACTGCTGCAACGACGGGAAGTCGGTATGCCGCAGCACCATCGCCTCGGTCAGCCCGCGCAGGTTCTGGTTCAGCTCGGACATCTCGAAATACTGGTGTTGCGGAAACGCCTTCTGCTTGGCCTGCAGCGAGTGCCGCCACTTGCGCATGAAGTAGGCCTGGTAGAACCATGGCGCGGATTCTTCCAGCGAGAACAGACCTTCGCCGGGATCAATGATCGGGCACACCGCCAGCACGTAGCTCAGCGGGATGCCTACGCGCGCGGTCTGCAGCGCCGCGCGCAACGCGAAGTTGCCGCCCAGCGAGAACCCGGCCAGCGCGATGGGACGAGCCGGCCAGCGTTGCGCAATGTCGCCCAGCGCATGCACCACTTCATCGATGCGGCAGGAGTGGAACAGCGCCTCGTTGAGCCCGTGGCTGTCGCCGTGATCGCGGAAGTTCAGCCGGAAAATATCCCAGCCATCGGCGAGCAGGCGACTGCCGGTTTGCAGCACGTAGGTGGAATCGACGCTGCCCTCCCAGCCGTGGAACAGCACGGCCAGTCCGCGCGGCTGCGGCCGGATCTTCTGCGCGGTGTAGGCGCCAGTCAGGCGCACGCCGCCGCCGCCATCGACCACTACCGGCTCGGCACCGTGCATTACTGTTTTCGCCGCATGTGGCAGCAGCATGCGCCGCACGCCGCTGGACGAAAGCATGGTCTGGATGTGGCCGCTGCGCAGCGGCCAGGGTGGACGGAAATCCTTTCCGTACGGCAGGGTCATGCCAGGCGGTCTTCCAGCGCGGCGCCGATGCGCTCGCGCGACTGCTCGGCCATGCGTCGTCGCGCGTCCGGGCTGGCCGGCACTGGCGCGAGAAAATGCACCTCGGCATCCATCGGCGCCTCGCCGAGCATGCGCACGATGTTGCTCATGAAGCTTTCATTCTCGCGGAAGCCGGCGTCGAGTACCCGGCGCCCGGCGCGGGCAAACCGCAACGCCACCGGCTGCACTGCCACCTCGGCATCCAGCGCGGCCTGGAAGATACGTGCGTGGAATATCTTGAGCACGCCGTGGTAACCGGTGCCGCCTTCCGGAAACACCGCCACCGAACGGCCGTCATGCAGCCGTTCGACCATCACCTGCATCACCGTGGACAGGGAATGGTTGCTGCCACGGCGATGAAAGATGGTGCCCCCGGTCGCGGCCATCCAGCCGACCAGTGGCCACCGCGCGATCTCGGCCTTGGCCACGAAACAGGCAACGCGCTGGCTGTGCAGCAGCTCGATGTCGATCCACGAAGTATGGTTGGCGACGAACAGCACCGGGTCCGCCAACGGCTCGCCGATGCGCACCGAGCGCAAACCGAACACGCGCAGCAGCTGGGTCGACCACCAGCGGATCATCCGGTGCGCGAACGGCTCGCGGCCGTTCTTCATAATCACGTGCTGGTTCCAGCTGAGGATCAGCGAACACAGCAGAATGCCCAGCATGATGTGCAGCAGCAGTAGCGGCACGCGCCACAGATAACGCAATGGGCGCAGCAGGTCGCGTTCGGGGACGGTGGTGGTGTAGGTACTCATCAGTCAGTAAGTTTAGCGTTAGTTGATGCGCGCGGAGCGCTCAACGCTCCAGCTGCGCCAGCGGCAGCGACGGCGAGCGCTTCACCGTGCGCAGCACGAAGCTGGAATTGACATCGGCTACCCCGGCTGCGTTCAACAGATGGTCAAGCAGGAAGCGCGAAAAATCCTTGAGGTCGGCCACATAGACATGCAGCAGGTAATCCATGTCGCCGGTCAGCGCGTAGCAGGCGACCACTTCGTCCCAGCCGTTGACGTGCTCGACGAAAGCCTCGATCGCTTCTGCTTCGTGCTTGACCAACTGGACTCTCACGAACGCCTGCAAGCCCAGGCCGACCGCCTGCGGATCAATCTGCGCGGCGTAACCGGTGATGATTTTGTCCGCTTCGAGTCGCTGCAGCCGGCGCAGACACGCCGATGGCGACAGGCTGACCCGCTCGGCCAGCT
This sequence comes from Rhodanobacter sp., assembly GCA_035943575.1. Lineage (GTDB taxonomy): Bacteria > Pseudomonadota > Gammaproteobacteria > Xanthomonadales > Rhodanobacteraceae > Rhodanobacter. The sequence continues at coordinate 4,659 of DASZCB010000830.1, forward strand.
CGGCGTTGGTGATGCGGCCCTCGCTCTGCAGTACGGCGAGCAGGCGCAGGTCGGTGCGATCAAGTGTCTCCATGCGCAATAAATCTCTATTATTTTCTGTTAACGAGCAATAATAGTGCATTCATGACGCTGTCTTCAGCAATAAAACAACTTTCGTGCGGGCGAACCGCCGTAAGCTTGCAACCTGATCTGCCATACCCGCATCGGAGCTCGCCATGGATACGCCACGCAAAGTCGAACACCAGCAGACCGATCGCGGCTACGTGCCGGTGTACGCCACCGGCGTGGTTGAGCAGCCGTGGGCCAGCTACAGCAAGATCGATCACGAGGTATGGGACACGCTGTTCCATCGCCAGCGCGAGATGCTGCCCGGTCGCGCGTGCAAGGAGTTCATGGCGGGCGTGGAACGTTTCGGTCTCGGCGACGGCGGCATTCCGAAGTTCGCCGAATTGAACAAGGTGCTCGGCGCCACCACCGGCTGGGAAGTGGTCGCGGTGGAAGGCCTGCTGCCGGACGAAGTGTTCTTCGATCACCTGGCCAACCGCCGCTTCCCGGTCAGCTGGTGGATCCGCAAACCCGACCAGCTCGACTACCTCAGCGAGCCGGACCTGTTCCATGACCTGTTCGGCCACGTACCGCTGCTGCTCAACCCGGTGTTCGCCGACTACATGCAGGCATATGGCCGCGGCGGCATGAAGGCCTTCGCGATCGGCCCCGAAGCGTTGATGAACCTCACGCGGCTGTACTGGTACACGGTGGAGTTTGGCCTGATCAACACCGACGAAGGCATGCGCATCTACGGTGCCGGCATCGTCAGCTCGAAGGGTGAGTCGATCTACTCGCTGGATTCGCCATCACCGAACCGCATCGGCTTCGGCCTTGAGCGCGTGATGAGTACGCGCTACCGCATCGACACCTACCAGCAGACCTATTTCGTGATCGACAGCTTCGAGCAATTGTTCGAGGCGACCCATCCGGATTTCACGCCGATCTACGCCAAGCTGCGCGAACTGCCGGCGCACGCTGCAGGCGACGTGCTGGGCGATGACCGCGTGTTCACCCGTGGCAATCGCGAGGGCTGGGCGACGAACGCGGATACCTGAGTACCTACTTCATTGATGCGCGAGGGCCGGCCAACAGTCGGCCCTTTTGTTGCTCGCGATACGAAGCCTTCAGGCCGCGAGCAAACTCACGCCCTGCGTCCGCCCAGCCCGCTGTCGTGAGTGATGAATTCTCCTTGGTGAAGATCGACTTGCCGCGAGCCGCTGAGGCCCCCTCCTAGTGTGTTGCACCCACCGGTTGAGGCCGCCGTCGAAAGCGGACGTTTGGGAACTGGCTCAAATGAAGAAGCGCCCGTCTTGCAGACCACCCCGCAACTTCCCGCCTCAATGAAGCTAGGCGACACTCGGACCCAAAGTGTGAGGGTTCAAATGCGCAGCAGCAGCGACCGGGGCAACCAAGGACCAACCTAGCGCCTTGTACAGCGCCGCACCCTCTTCGGTTGCGACCAGCACGCCCCGCTTTACTCCGAGATCGAGCGACAGACTGGATAGTATGGACATGACGTGCCGACCAAGCCCTCTTCTTCTGTGGGCTTCTGCCGTGACAATTTTGTCGAAAGTGGCAAACGAGTCGGCAACGGCCACCTGACCGCCGGCTGCAAGATCTCCCGTGGCGGTGATCAGTTTGACAAACGTGAGTGCCCCTGAACTTTCGGTTTGAACACGGTAACCCTCAATGACAGGGGCTTCCTCGCTTATAAGGTTTGCGCTCATCAAGAACTCTGGCGCGTGGATGTCCCAGTCAGTCGAAAGTAAGGGAGACAAACTGTCGATCGGGGCGCAGACCTTTAACCAACTGCCGGGACCGGCCTCTGTACTGACGAGTCTTTTAATGAGCTCTTGATCGAAATGGGGAAGCACGTAGCGCATTGTCTGATCAGGTTTCCCAACGAAAATCTGAAAGTATCCAGATCGTTCAATCGGAGTGTGGGTGTGTCGGGAAATTGCCCAACCATATGTCCAGGCTCGAGCAATGATTGATCGTTCGCGCGCATCAAAATGGGAGGAGTGGATTGAGTTCGAGGGGAGCAAATTCACTGACCTGAGATGTAAGTTGGCTAAAGGTTCGCCGGGATGTATCGGATCAAGGTTCCGAAACGTTTCGAGCACAGTGGCATGGTCGTTTGACCAAACCTATCGAAAATGTCCGCCTTGGGTTAGCAGTCACTTGCTATATGCCGGCTTGCATATGTCCAGTGTGCGTCATTGAGTTCCACTCTACGATTTATCCGGCTTCGACCGCTTGAGTTCGCTCACTTCCAGCACCTGCGCAATGTGCGTACCGTCCCAGCGATAAACCAGATGCAGTGCCTGCACACACGGTGCCACCACATCAGGGTGAAATGCGGCCAGACATTCGCCACCGCGATGCCGTGCACTGTCGTAGACGATGCCATTGGAATCAGTCGCACGCAGCTCGTGGGCCAGCGCGAGGCTGGCGACGTAGCTGTCCGGATCATGCGCTGCTCGCCAGCCGCCGCGGATGTCATGCAGCTTGCTGTTGACGCTGGTGCGATAGCAGCGCATCTCGATGTCGCACGCCGGCTCGGCGGTGGTGGCGAGGAATTTTTCACGGTGGTACACGGTTTCCTCCACGGCGGTGGCCACGCTGCGCGCGGCGTAGAACACGCCCCACGTGCCGTCGGAGAAGCGGCTACCTTCCGGATTGAGATGGGTGAACGCGGCCATCACCGGAGTGGAACCCGGCCCGCTGATGCGGTGCTCCTTCGCCACCAGCTTCAGTGCACCAGCCTCCTCGCGCAGGCGCGGGTTGGTCAACGCCTCGATCGCGAACAGCGCGTCGAGATCGGCCGGGTCGGCGATGCGGTCGTACACGCCGATCGGCGGAAAGCGACTTGGCACGATGCGATACGCGTGGCTCCAGCGGATGCGCTTGATCGGTAGCAACGTAGTCGGCATCGGAAGTCCATGGCTGGCGGAAGCGGCGCGTTGAGGCGGGAACCCAGCATGTCGCGCGCCAGTCTCGCCGGTCGCGACCATGCGCACACTTCACTCAACCTCGCTGCGCGTCCAGATACTGGCGCACCACGTACAGATCGGCGACGTTGCCCGACAGCATGCGCTCGAGCGCGGAGTGGCCGCCGAACAGCGACGCCTGGTTCGGCTTGTGCAGCCACGCGTCGGCCTGCGCCGGATCGGGAAACAGGATTTGCAGCGACTTCCAGATGCCGAGCAGGTAGCTGATCCGCTCGATCGTGTCGCGACCGAGCACACCGCCCTGGTGACGCTTCCACTTGTAGAACGTCGACTCCGGCGGATCGCCGAGCAACCTGCGCTGCTCCGCGATGCGCAACTTCCAGTGCTCGGCCAGACGGAAGAACGCGCGCAGCGCCGGGGCACCGAGCTCGCCGGCGGGAGCGGTTTCGGGCAGCAGTTGGGCCAGCATGCGAAACTCTCCTCGTGAAGTTGAGCATCAATTTACTCCACAAGAGAAGTATGGTCAATTATTGATCAACCCGGCCCCAAGGTGTCAACGGCGGGGCATTTCGTGCTGTGCACCCATGGGTAGCCGAATTTGCCGGGATACAACCCCATGCATACCACGTCGTGTGGTTGTGCCTCGTAGTACTTGGCACTGCTCACGCGCAGGTTGGTCCCTTGTGACTCCGGACCCCAGCCCGCCAACTCCAGAATGTGCGTCGGGCCACCCCTGCCACGAATGATGTGCTTGCCCACCACCTGTGTCTGGTAGATCTGCGGTGGCCGCTGATCCAGCAGGCGGTTGCCCAGCGCAAGAAGGCCCGCGCCATGCATCCAGCTAAGGAATGCCACACATAACCATCCGGGCAATTTCTGTTGCCAAGGCACCGAGCGAACATCGGTCACCGCGACAGCAGCAAACAGCAAGGGCAAGCCCACCAGCACCCCCCATCCGAGCACAGCATGGCTGTCCAGCAAATCCGATTGGTCCAGAGCCAGAATGCCAAGCAGCAGGGCCGGCATCATCAGTGGGATCCCAACGATCGTGAGCGCGTTGAACCCCCGGCTAACCACCACCTGATCCTTGTAGAAATGGCAGAGCGTGATGACGCACCATGGCAACACGGCGGCCACGACAATCGTCGGCTTCAGCGCTTCCGACATCAGACCTATGAAAAACACGGCCAGTGACACGAAGATCGCCCCAGCGAACACCGCCCCGAAAACCTTCTTCCGCTGGACATTCGTCGCCACCCGTTCGGCCGGCGTGGCGCCAAGCGTCGGGTCACCACTGGCCCGCTGCATCTCTTCTTCGCCCGCGACCGTGCGGGCGTCGGGCAGGCGTCGCCACCATGCATCAAAGCGATCATCGAGCCCGTAGGCTGTCGTATCGAGCGAGAAGGCAAAACCGACCCTGGGCACGATCATCGGATAACCGCCACGTTGCGACGCCATGCGCCCCTTGATCTGATCCAGGCGCAACACGCGGTTCACGAACGGCTTGCGCTGCTCGAAGCGATCCGGGTATAGAACGATCGCGGCGGAAAACGCCCACCAGACAAAGTACGCCAGCAGTACAACCCCGAAGACGTTGATGACAATCAACGTCGACGGCACGGCCGTGAACTGGCCATCGGCATAGCCTGGATGGAATGTCATGTACGTCCAGCCGCCTCCGCCAAACACCGCGAGCAGCAGCATCAACGCACGTACCCAGGCAACCACCTTGTAGGTGACTGGGTTGCACGGCGTCTGCTGCCGCGCCCGGTTGAAATCATCACCTTGGGTTGTCATCGCTATCCCTGCTGCTCGAGTGGCGTTGAGTGGATTTTGACTGACGATAAACGGCAGGCATCAAGCTCCCTTGTCACCCTTTGCGCAATCGCAACCGTAGTCCGGCTCCGGACCACCGTCGGCGATGAAGCCGTCGATACGCTGTTCCAGCACCGGCAACGGTACCGAGCCGGTCGACAGTACGGTATCGTGGAAGTGGCGCAGGTCGAACTTCGCGCCGAGCGCCTTTTCCGCCTTCGTACGCAGCTCGCGGAGCTTCAGGTAGCCGAGCTCGTACGACAGCGCCTGACCGGGCCAGCTGATGTAGCGATCGACCTCGTTGGCGATCTCGCGCGCGGACAGCGCGGTGTTGACGGTCAGATAATCGATGCCCTGCTGACGCGTCCAGCCGAGGTGGTGGATGCCGGTATCGACCACCAGCCGGCAGGCGCGCCACATCTGGTAGGTGAGGTAGCCGAAGCGCTGGTACGGCGTCTGGTAGATGCCCATCTCGTCGCCGAGGTATTCCGAGTACAGCCCCCAGCCTTCGCCGTAGGCGGAGATGTAGCTGTTGCGGCGGAACGCCGGCTGGCCGTGTTGCTCATCAGCCAGCTCCAGCTGCAGCGCGTGGCCGGGATAGGACTCGTGCAAGGTCAGCGCAGGCATGTTGTACAGCGGCCGCGACGGCAGGTCGTAGGTGTTGACCAGATAGACGTCCGCACCGCCGCGGCCGGAGGTGTAGTACGGCGCGATATCGGCCGGTACCGGCTGGATGGTGAAGCGCGCGCGCGGCAGGTGGCCGAAGTATCTGCCCATCTTGCCGTCTACTTGCTTGGCCACCCATGCGCTGCGCATCAGCAGCTCGTCGGGCGTCTTCGCGTAGAACTGCGGATCGCTGCGCAGGAACTGCAAGAACTCGGCGAAGCTGCCCTTGAAGCCCGTGTCCGTCATC
>DASZCB010000831.1:0-2915 GCA_035943575.1 Rhodanobacter sp.
ATCGCGATCGACCAGGGCGGCTGCTTCGAGACTTCGCGTCCGACCACCTGGAAGGAACCGACCTACGACGTGCACGGCGTGACGCACTTCTGCGTGACCAACATGCCGGGCGCAGTGCCGCAGACCTCCTCGGTGGCGATCTCCGCCGCGATCCTGCCGTACGTGCAGCGTCTGGCTGCCGGCAACGAATGGCGCGAGTTTGCTCCGCTGAGCGGCGGCATCAACGTCGACGGCGGCAAGCTGGTGCATCCGGCGCTGCAGGGTATGCTCTGACCCTTGGCTGACAGGAAGGGGGCACCCAGGGTGACGCGCAGTGCGAACGTCAAGCAACAACCGAGGGAAGGCCTCAGCGAGGAGCTGAAGCGCCGGCTGCGTGAAGCCGGCGCCTTGCTGCTGCTGCCACTGGCGCTGTATCTGCTGGTGTGCCTGTTCAGTTACAACGCACAAGACCCCAGCTGGACGAATGCCGGCCAGCTGGAGCACGCGCACAATTTCGGCGGCACCGTCGGTGCGTACGTCGCCGATCTGCTGCGCTGGATCTTCGGCCTGGTCGCTTACTGTTTCCCGTTGCTGCTCCTGTTGCTGGGTGTGCAGGTGCTACGCCAGCGCGGCGAGCAGACGGTGCATCCGTGGGAGCCGGCACTGCGTCTGATCGGCTTTGTGTTCTTCTTCATCACCGGCCCGGCGCTGCTGTACCTCAATTTCCACGACTCGCTGGTGCTGCCGCAAGGTGTCGGCGGCATCATCGGCGTGTGGGTTGGCGACACCTTGCTCAGCGCATTCGGCGCCAAGGGCGCGCCGCTGCTGTTGCTGGCGCTGTTTCTGATTGCGGTGACGTTGGCCACCGGATTGTCGTGGTTCAAAGTGATGGATTGGACCGGGCAGGGCGTGCTGCAACTGCTGGCCTGGGCCCGGGACAAGCTGCGCCAGGCGCCGCAAGCGATGGCTGCGCGGCAGGCGCGCACCGAGCGCGAGGTGGTCAAGAAGGCCGATGCGGTGAAGCAGGCTAAGCGCGAACCGGTACGCATCGAGGCCGCGCCCGCGCCGGTGACCAAGAGTGAGCGGGCTAAACTGGAAACGCAGATTCCGCTGTTCGTCGGCGCCGCCACGCCGGGCGAACTGCCGCCGCTGTCGCTACTGGACGAGGCGCCGCCGCAGGGGCCAGGCTATTCCGAGGAAACCCTCGAAGTGCTCTCGCGCCAGGTCGAGTTCAAGCTCAAGGATTTCAAGATCGACGCCAAGGTGGTCGGAGCCTATCCGGGCCCTGTGATCACCCGTTTCGAGATGGAGCCGGCGCCGGGCATCCGCGGTTCGCAGGTATCGAGCCTGGACAAGGACATCGCGCGTGGCCTGTCGGTGGTCAGCGTGCGCGTGGTCGACGTGATCCCTGGCAAGAACGTGATCGGGCTGGAGATCCCCAACACCCACAAGCAGATCGTCTACCTGTCGGAGATCCTGCGTTCGGACAAGTACGACCAGCTCAAATCGCCGCTGGCGCTGGCGCTGGGCAAGGACATCGGCGGCCGGCCGGTGGTGGTCGACCTGGCCAAGATGCCGCATCTGCTGGTCGCCGGCACCACCGGTTCGGGCAAGTCGGTGGCGGTCAACGCGATGGTGTTGAGCCTGCTGTACAAGGCCAGCGCGAAAGACGTGCGGATGATCATGATCGACCCGAAGATGCTGGAGCTCTCGGTGTACGAGGGCATCCCGCATCTGCTGGCGCCGGTGGTCACCGACATGAAGGAAGCAGCCAACGCCTTGCGCTGGTGCGTCGCCGAGATGGAGCGCCGCTACAAGTTGATGGCCGCCGTCGGCGTGCGCAATCTCGGCGGCTTCAACAAGAAGGTGAAGGACGCCGAGAACGCCGGCCAGCCGCTGCTCGATCCGCTGTTCCGGCCAAACCCGGACATGCCGAACCTGGCAGCCGAACCGCTGGAACCACTGCCGTACATCGTGATCATCATCGACGAATTCGCCGACATGATGATGATCGTCGGCAAGAAGGTGGAGGAGCTGATCGCCCGCCTGGCGCAGAAGGCGCGTGCTGCCGGTGTGCATCTGATCCTCGCCACCCAGCGCCCATCGGTGGACGTGATCACCGGTCTGATCAAGGCGAACATCCCGACCCGTATCGCGTTCCAGGTCTCGAGCAAGATCGATTCGCGCACGATTCTCGATCAGAGCGGTGCGGAAGCGCTGCTCGGCCACGGCGACATGCTCTACCTGCCGCCCGGCACCGCCACGCCGGAGCGCGTGCACGGCGCCTTCGTCGACGACCACGAAGTGCACCACGTGGTCGCCTGGCTGAAATCGCAGGGTGCGCCGCAGTACATCGAGGGCGTGCTGGAGGAAGTGCAGGCCACCAGCGATGGCAAGTACATCAACGACTCCGGCTTGCCGCAGGATGGCGAAGAAGGTGGCGGCGATGCCGATACGCTGCTGTACGACAAGGCCGTAGCAGTGGTCACGCAGACGCGGCGCGCCTCGATCTCCGGCGTGCAGCGACACCTGCGCATCGGCTACAACCGCGCCGCGCGGCTGGTCGAGCAGATGGAGCAGGACGGTGTGGTCAGCGCCCCACAGCACAATGGCAACCGCGAAGTGCTGGCCCCGCCACCGCCAAAGAACTGAGGACACGGCGCACAAGGACAAGCGTCGATGGCAGTACCAGCCCTGCGAAACTGTGTGCTTGCCAGCGGGCTCCTACAGTTCCGTTAAGCCGGTGCGCTCCACAATTCACCGCCATCACTGCATTCCGGGAATCCGATGAAACGCTTCATGCTTGCCGTCACCACCGTTGTGCTGATGCTGTCGTTGAGCGCTGTGGCGCAAGCCGCCAGCGGTTCGGCGCGTGCGCGGCTGGACGCGTTCGCTAGTGGTCTGCATTCGCTCACCGGACATTTCAACCAGTCGTT
>DASZCB010000832.1:0-2095 GCA_035943575.1 Rhodanobacter sp.
TCGCCGATTTACTCGTCGCACTCGATGCGATGCCCGAAAAGAGGTTGATCGCGGATGAGTTGGTCGCTGGCGGAAGCTACTGCGCGCTCGGCGTTCTCGGCGCATCCCGCGGTCTTGACATGTCGCACGTCGATGTAGACGACCGCGAAGCGGTAGCGCAGATGTTCGACATAGCTCCTGCGCTCGCGGCAGAAATTGTATTCACGAATGACGAGGGCTGTTGGAACTCGTACAACGAAACGCCGGAAGATCGCTTTGCTCGCGTTCGCAAATGGGTCGCCTCTCAAATTATCGAGGCCACCCCATGACCACCGAACACCCCTGCGGCCGCATCGGCCTGCAGCCGATCACGAAGTGCGCCGACCGCGCTGCCGAAGTGATCGCAAGCGCCCGCGAAAAGCTGGCCGTGTGCCTGTCGCCGGAAGGCTTCGTGACGGTCGAGGCGATCGAGCACGCGATCCTGGCGGAGATGGTGGATGTGTACATGCCATCCGATGGCTGGTTCGTCCTTTGGGCTTCCATAGAGGACGACCTCGCTGCCGCCTGCAAAGAGCGCGGCATTACGGGCGGGCGCGGGCATCGGCATCGGGTGATGAGTGAGAGGCGGGCGGCGTGATGGCGCTGCGAGTCGAAATGCTTGAGCGTCAGGTGGCCTTTCTGCAAGTGGCTTGCGGGCTTGCGTGCGGTGGATTAGTTGGCGTCTTGGTGGCGCTGTTTATGAGGGCGGCGTGATGGAATCCGTACGCTGCGACTATTGCGGAAATGACGCGCCGCTTGTTACTTGGCGCGAGGTCTACCCGCACCGGCCAGACCTTTATGGCAAGCGCTTCTATATGTGCAAGCCATGCATTGCGTGGGTTGGATGTCACCCTGGCACGATAACACCTTTGGGCCGACTTGCTGATGCTTCTCTGCGACGCGCAAAGATGGCAGCTCATGCATCCTTTGATCCGCTATGGAGAAACGGTGCTGGCAATCGTGGAAAGCGTTATGGATGGCTTGCTCAACAGCTAGGCATACCAAAATCGGAATGCCACATAGGCATGTTCGACGCAGCCATGTGTGGTCGTGTGGTTGAGGTTTGCAACGCGAAGCTAGAGGCAGACCGTGCAGCTGCGTGATTATCAGCAAGACGCCCTAGCCGCCTGCTGGGACTACCTCCGCAACCGCCCCGGCAACCCCGCCCTGGTGCTGCCGACGGGTGCAGGCAAGTCGCCGCTCATGGCTGCGCTGGCGCGGGAAGCGGTCGAGAACTGGCAGGGGCGCGTCGGCATCCTTGTGCATGTAGGAAAGTTGGTTAAGCAGAACAGCGAAAAGCTGCGCCAAGTATGGCCAGATGCCCCAATGGGCATCTATGCGGCTGGTTTGCGCCGTCGTGATCGGTTCGACAAGATTCTCGTGATGCAGATTCAGAGCGTCGCGAACCGAGCGCATGAGCTTGGCAAGTTCGATCTGCTTTTGATTGATGAAGGGCACCGCGTTGCGCTGAAAGATGAAGGCCGATATCGGATGTTCATTGCCGCATGCCTAGCGATTAACCCGGCGTTGCGTGTCGTGATCCTGACGGCCACCGCTTACCGCCTGCAAGGCGTTGCGGTGCCGATTTGCGGGCCGGACTACATCGCCAACGAAGTGGCCTATGAAGCGTTCATTCCAGACCTGATCGCCGATGGGTATCTGTCGAAGCTGGTCAACAAGAAGGGCGGCGAAGTCGCTGACCTATCACGCGTCCGCATCGTGGGCGGTGAGTACGTCGAGAGCGAACTGTCTGACGCCATGATGGCGGACGGGCTGGTGCAGCGCACGGTTACGTCCGTTCTTTCGCTCGCGCATGGGCGCCATTGCGGGATCGTGTTTTGCGTCGACGTCAAGCACGCCATTGCAGTTGCTGACGAACTGAAGTCGCGCGGTGAATCTGTCGCCGTGGTCTACAGCGGAAGCGCTGGACAGACCGAGGCATTCGAAGGCCACGAAAACGGCAAGTATCGCTGGCTGGTGAACGTCAATATCGCGTCCGAGGGTTACGACAACCCGATGATTTCGGTGGTCGTGATGCTGCGCCCTACGAAGTCCCCAGGCTTGATGTATCAGCAGA
>DASZCB010000833.1:0-5260 GCA_035943575.1 Rhodanobacter sp.
TGCTGGCGGAGCCAATCGCTACCAGCAATTCATGGTGTACCCGCATCGGCAGGCGGGTTACGCGGCCATGCGCGCCGGCGACGAGCGCGTCGCTGTTGAGGAGTTCCAGCGCGCACGTGCACTGGCACCGCAAAGCATCGACACAGCATTGGATCTCGCCGAGGCCTATCGACATTTCGGTCATCCGACGCAAGCGCAGAAGGTGCTGGACGAACAACGCCGCCACACACCGGACGATCCACGATTGCTTGCACCCAAGCCTGTTGCCGCGACACCTGCGGTCGATTGCAGCCGCGACGGCAGGCCGGTATGTCGCGCTCAGCGCGGCTTCGACGATTTGCAGACTGGCAATCTCGCCAAGGCGCAGACAGAGCTCGATGCACCGGATTTCGCGCGTAGCCCCGAAGGTCGCGCCTTGCGTCATGCGCTGGTCCAGCGCGCGATTTATCTCGGAGACCGTCAGCGAGCCGATGCGCAACTGGCCGAACTTGACGCCAGCGACAAGCTCAGTACCGATGAGCGTGACCAATGGTTCAATCTGCTGCTCCAGCTCGGCAAGCTGGACGCAGCCCGTCAATTGCAATTACGCGGCGGACTGGATGCGCCGACGCAGGATCTGGCCCTGGCTCAGGCCTTGGGCAACAGCGGCGACCGCAAGCTGCTGGCCGCTTACATGACCTCACGACGGCCTGCATTCACCAATGAAAAAGACGAACGGCAATGGGTAAATATGCTCGCGTCAATGGCGCACGAGCGACCGGAGCTACTGGCCCGTTATGCCTCGCGCTATCCCGCCAACGCGGCGTTGCAGGCGCGACTTTCGGTGCCGTTGGCGATGGCGCGCGGCGACAGCGCGATGGCGCAACGCTTGCTATCGCGACTGCCCGGAGAGAGCTTTCGCGAGGATCGTTTCAGTCTGGATCTGCAGCAAGGCCGGTACGCCGAGGCAGAGCAGCAGGCCGAGGCGCTGATCGCCCAGCCAGAAGGACACCATCTGCTCGATCCGCTCAGCTATCGTCTGATGGAGGCCGGTGCGCGCGATGAGGCAAAACAACTGCTGATGGGTGCGTATCCGTTTGCCGGCAATCCGAACTCGGCGGCTTTGTTTTCTCGCCTGGCTGCGCTAGCCAGCGAGCAGCCAACGCTGTTTTCTTCCGATGACCGCGCACACCTGCAGCGGCCGCTGGAAAGTGTGCCGCTGCGCATGGCGCAGATCCCTATCCTCAGCGCATTGCGCGACTGCGATGGCATTCGCCAGGTGATGATCGACCTCTCACCGAGCTATCCCGCCGAACTGTGGCGGCAGCTCGGCGATTGCTATGGAAGCGACCAACCCGGTCTTGCCGAGTACGCATACGCCGAGGCCAACAAGCGCAAGCCTGACAGCGATGTCACTCGCGCGCTGGCCTATCAAGCCTATAGCGCGCAGGACTATGCAACAGCCTTGCAAGCCTGGCGTTCGGTGTCGGTGGCGCACATGAAGTCGGCCGACTTGATTGCTGCTGCGACTACTGCACTCACCGTCGACGAACCGGCCGTTGCACGCTCCTGGCTGGATACCTATGCGGCGCAGGGCGGTCGGCAAGACGACACTTACTGGTGGTTGCGCGCGCAGGCGGACGAGCCGCGCGATCCAGCATTGGCCCGTACCGATCTTGAAAGCGCCGTGGCCCAGCATCCTGACCCTCGCTACTACGCACACCTCGCGGCCTTGCAGAGCCATGCGGGCGACACGCAGCAGGCGCTGGTTTCGTTGCAGCGCGCCAGCGTGCTCGCGCCCGGCGACAACAAGCTGGCCGCTTCGCTGGGTTACGCCTACTTGCAGGTGGGCGCCCCCGACAAGGCGGTAGTGCAGTTCGAGAGAGCGCATCAGGGCAACCCGAACGATCAAGCATTGACCCGACAGTTGCTCTATGTGCACCAACAGCTCGGCGACAGCGCCGAGGCACAGGTGTACGCCGCGCAGGCAATCGATCAGCTCGGTCCGGCCGACACTGGCGTTCTCAACAGCAAGGCGCAGGAAGACCAAGACGAACAGCGCTACACCTTGCGCCGCCTGCATGAGGATCTCGGCCGCAAGTGGCGCTTCAATGCCGACATGACGCTAGGCGATACCGTGTCCTCCGCGGCGAACACGGCGGCGCCGGGCGTGTCCTATCGCAGTTACATGCAACTCGAGGCGCAATACCGACTCGATCCGCATCTCACCGGTGGCGACGCCAATACGCTCGCCGCCTATGCGCGTATCTTTGCCGGCAGCGGCGCCAGTGGCTCGGTATGGCCTGTCCATTCGCCGATGCTGGGCGTGGGCGTGCATTGGAAACCGCTGATCTCGCAGAACATCGTGTTGTCTGCTGAGCAGCAGACACCGGTTGGCAATAGCCGCAACACACACAACGACACCATGCTGCGCGCCAGCGGATCGTGGTCCTTCAGTCCACGGCTCAGCGACGACTGGCACCCGATCGGTCCGAGCTGGTTCACCCAGAACTTCTATGTCGACATCGCCCGCTACCTGCGTGCAAGGCAGACCGTGTTCACCGCGGACTATCAGCTGGGATGGCAGCGCAAACTGGTCGACGGCCAAACCATCGAGCCCTATGTCCATCTGCAATACACCGGCATCGATCGCGCGCACGGCGCGGGGTATGTGCGCGACGCGCGGATCGGTGTCGGCGTGCAGTGGAACCTGTGGTACGGCGAAACCCGCTACGACGCCTACCCGCACCGCTTCAGCGTTGCAGTGGAAGGGCAGCATGCTTTCACCAGTTACCTGCGTGAGAACAACGCGATATTCCTGATCGCGAGGACACAGTGGTGAGGCACGCGCTGCGCTGGCTCGCGGGGTTGATGCTGCTGCTGGCACCGCTACTGGCCGCCGCGACTACGGCGATCTTCTACCAGCCCCAGCTGCGCGATCGCGCGGTCGCGCAGGCGCAGTGGCCATCCCTGTTTGCACAAGTGCACGCGCAGGGCTTTGACACGCTGGTGGTGCAGTGGACTCAGTACGGCGATGCGTTTGGCGATCCGACCGGGCACGCGTGGTTGCTGCAGCGCGTGCGCGAGGCGCGCGCCGCCGGTTTGCGTATCGTGCTGGGGCTGGGTAGCGATCCCGCGTTCTTTCAGCGCCAGGAAGCGTCGCCGGTGGCGCTGGACGACTATCTGCTCACGCTGTCACGTCACAATGCCGAGGTCGCCCGACGCTGGGCCGATGACCTGAGAGGTGAAACGATTGCCGGTTGGTATCTGCCGATCGAGATCGACGACAGGCGCTGGCGCGATCCGGCCGCACGCAAGCAGTTGCAGGATTATCTTGTCTCCGAGCGGCGCCAGCTGGACAAGATCGCGCAACGGCCGATTTACGTGACCTCGTTCTTCGCGGGAAATATGACGCCATCGCGCTATGCCGAGCTGCTTGCCGATGTCCAGCGCAGCGGCGTGCGCGTCTGGGTGCAGGACGGCGCGGGCACCGGACGTCTGGACAGGGGAGAGCGCGAGCTGTATCTCGGCGCGGCTAGCCAATGTGCGGGATCGCATGCACACGGCATCGTTTACGAAATCTTCCACCAGACCGGCACGGACAAGGCGTTCACTGCCTCGGCGCTACCCGCCGTCGAAGCGAGCGCGGCATTGGCGCAGCGAGCGCCGTGCGAGGGCGACAGCGTTTTCTTCGAACTGCGTTATCTGCCCGAGATGGCGGAGATACTGCGGCACTAGCAACCGAAGAAAACAAAACGCCTCCATCTGGAGGCGTTTTGCTTTACTTACAAACCGATCACGCAGGGCAATCGATCTATCGTATGGAACGGTTGCCGGCTTACTGCGGCACCTTCAGCGGAGCGATCGTCTGGTTGAGCAGGGTCCAGTACGACTTGGTGTTCGGAACCATTTGCTCGGCGTAATTCCACCAGAAAAAACCGCCGATGAACTTCGGATCTTTATTGGTATTGACCATCGGGTAATACGTCTTGATCAGGTTCGTCTGCACCGATGTGGGTGCACTCGTGCTTGACGTGCCGATCTCGCCGAAGCCGACCTTGGCGTTCGGGAAGATGCTTTCGAGCGCGCTGAAGTCGGCACCCCACGAAGGCGACAGTCCCGTGCAGTCCTGGTACGGGTAGTAGCTGAAGAGTGCATAGTCGGCACTCTGGCGTACCGCAGCCGGCAGGAAGGTGGTGGGCCAGGTCTTCCAGTAATCCTGCGGCTTCTCCCAGCAATTGTTGCCCTTGCTGTCGTCGTTGTAATAGAGCGTGACGGCGGTCTTGCCACCGATACCCTTCACGATCGAGCTGGCGGCGGCGACCATCTGTCCGATGGCGGTCTCCTGAGCGTTCACGGTAGTGTTGTTTCCGCTCGGGTTCGGTCGCAACCATTCGCCATTGATCTCGTTGGCGATCTCCCACACGTCGACCGTGCCGTTCAGACCGTAAACCAGTTCCTTGGTACGCGCCGTGTAAGTGTTGAGGTCGGTCGGGAAGTAGTACGAGTCCATGATCTCGCCCATCACGTAGGCCACCGTGTGCAGCTTGACCAGGGCAGGGTAGTACTCGGCGGCGGTCGTGCCGGGATCGAACACTACGCGGACCGTGGGCTTGTACGGCAGCTTGGTCAGCGACGTGACGATCGCATTGATGTTGGACAGGTCATCCAGGGTGACGCCGTAGATGGGTGCTTTGAGCGTTGTTGCCGTCTGGGCATGTGCGCTCGGTGCGAGCGGTGCCGATGCGGCGTAGAGGGCAATGGATGCGGCAAGTGGAACCAGAAAGGTCTTTGCGGCAGTTGCGAGCTTTGTCATCGATTGGAATTCTCGTGTTTGGGCGATCCTTTACCCGGTTAGGAGTAGTGGCTGTGACGCAAGTGGTTTGCCACGACATGACGCCGGCACCGCGGAAAAAGTTTGCGGAGTCGGGCTTAGTCGTGCTCGTCCGAGCACTAGTGAAGATCGTCCATAAAACGTCCCCTTCCCCTGTGCGCGAAGGCAAGAGGTTGGCGATGAACTACCGTTGGGGATGCCAGCGAAGATGGCTAATGCCGTATGGACGGCCGAACCATGTCGGAACCGTCCATCAGCACACCGATCGCGTCAGAAGAACTAACCCAGAGAGATAGCGCCTGGACTTCACTGGCGTGGCGAGTCTAGCGAATTGACCTTCAGGGGAATCAAAATTTGGTTAGTTCGCGGCAATTTGTCGCAATGAAGTTGCGTTTTGTGACGCAGTTGGCAAGCAAAAGGCTTGCTAAATGAACGGCATGGTTCATC
>DASZCB010000834.1:0-3235 GCA_035943575.1 Rhodanobacter sp.
CGATCGCGCCGAGTGCGACGATACGGCATCGATATTGGATGCCAACTGCGGGGCGGTCGTTGATGTCCTGTCGATTCGAACTGCAAGCCACTCACCGCACCTGGCATGCCCGTATGGCGAAAACGGTCGATTAATAGCACCATATACTCAGTTTATGGGATGGTCTCATTTATCATTCAATAATCCCACCCATTACTTCAGTAGTATGGCGTAAATCAAAGATTCTTATTATGTCTCGGTTATTTTAATTAGAAATAATGGTATTTTAATTATATCAATATCCAGCGTGACGCCGCAATTACGCTAGCAATTTCAGAACTCCATAGAACCAGGTGACGACATGACACTTCGGGTCGGTTTGATTAACTTTAGGAATGCCACTCCCTATAGTATTTCGCGACCAAGTTTCGAGGCGACTATCGAAACAGGTAGTCCAAGTGAGCTTGCACAGTCTATGAGGGAAGGTCGTCTGGATGCCTGCCTACTCCCCACTGCAGCACTCGATTCGATCAGGAACTGGATTCCATTGGGCGCTTATGGAATTGCTGCTAATGGACATGTTCTCAGCGTGTTGCTCTTCGCCAAATCGAGCCTCGAGACAATTCTCCGGGATGAGAGGCCGGTCTTCATCACACCTCTCTCAACCACGACGCGCGCGCTTTTCGGCGCGTTGTGTCGCGCGCGATACGGAATGTCTCCAAGACTGTGTTTGGATCGAGATTGTGCCGATGCCGCAGTCCTGATTGGCGACGAGGCCCTCGACTACTCGCTTCCAGAGTATCGTTGGCCCATCGTAACTGACCTAAGTCAGTGGTGGTTCGAAATCACGTCTCTGCCGTTTGTGTTCGCTCGCTGGATAGCACGTCATGACCTCGCTGAGGAAGCGCTCCACCAAATCATTTCGTGGCTGGAGGCCACCCTGTTGGCGGCCGAGACCGAAGATGGACGGCGACAACTTCGAGAGGTCGGTCGAAGCGCCGGGTGGTCGGAGGCGCTAACGGACCTGTACTTTAAGCGCCTAAGATTCCGGTTGGAACGGGATGATCTCCAAGGTCTCGCGAGCTTTCAGCAAATGCTTAGGCAGCAAGAGTACCAACAAATAGCAAATAGCTCGAGATAATATTAAGAAATAATCGTTTGCAACTCAGATGCACGGTGTACTGACCTTACGTTTCCGCCGAACGCGACCAAGGGGTGCTACGCTTGTCGAAACGTCAAGCTGTGGTCGGTGTGGCCTACGGTCGTACGCTCTGGCCGATCTGCCCACAATTTCCTGCCAGACCTAGCGACGTCACCAAACTGGGGCCCCCGGCTTCCGTTTTGACGATGCCGCCCCGAACCTCTTTTGGACGGTCCAAACATGATTCCCTTTGATCGCGAAACAAATCAGCTTCATACGCACTCGGGGGCGATTCCGCTCGCTTTCGCGAGCGTCTTTTGCCTAGCCAGCGCTCCTCTCGCGAAGATCGGGGTCGGCCTTTCTGTGATGGGCGCCGATGGAGGCCCGACTTCCGGCACAACCGTGTTGGTCTTGATGACGGAAGTCTGGCTGGCCTTATGCGTCGTCGCGCCAATGGCAGGTTGGATCGCCTGGAGCTGCGGATTGAGACGAGCGTGGATCATATGTCTGCTACCGCTTGTCGCCGACGTCGCAGCACTTGGCTCCCTTCTCCCCTATGTACTTCGATAGGTTAACGATGGAATTTCATTTCTCTTGTTCGTCGCCCGCTCCCCATAGTCGGCACACAATGCCCGCCTCGTGGGATAGCGAGCCGTACGACCAGGGTCTGATTCAAAGTGACGAACGACGGAGGGACGTCATGCCGTTGCCGATGCGGAGTGACCTTTCTGCCTGGATCTGTGCCTTGCGGCGCGACGTACGAATGGCGCAAGCTCTCGCTGACTGGCACGCTTTATACCAACGAGCCATTCTAACGATTGATGGCGATCGAGGCGCCAGCTGCGGCATGGGCAGGGCTAGCTACGTCTGGGACAACGCCCCTATAGAATGCTTGTTCTCGACGACCAAGACAGCGCCTATTGCCCTGGAGGTCTGTCCGAGCTGCGACCAGGCAAGGGCCGAGGTGTCTCGACTACATCGAGCGCTTCCATAACCCGAAGCAACGGCATTCCACGCTCGGCTATTCTTAGCCCATGCGCAAATGACGGTTTAGGTCGATGTCGACCCTGATCCGACCCTCGTAAAAATCGCGCTATTAAGTGTTAGCTCGCGGTCGGTCCTGGATAAAATTTAGGAGACCGAGTACAATTGGAGCGAAATGCAAATGACAATCGAAGTTGAAGGCGCTTGCCACTGTGGCGATTCCCATTGGATGTTCAAGGGCGATCCTGGTTCCGCAACAGCTTGTAATTGCACACTCTGTCGCCGCTACGGCGCGCTGTGGGCATATGACTACGAAGGTGCACGTATCAGTATTTCTGGTCCGAGTACTTCCTACACGCGCGTTGGCAAGGCCGACCCGAATTTGGAAATTCTCTTTTGCCCGAAATGCGGGTGCGTGCTTTGTTGGCGCGGACTTAAGCTAGAAGCAGATGGGCGACGCCGCATTGCGGTCAATCTTAGGCTCGCATCACCAGAAGCGGTCGCGGCCCTTCCAATAGACCATTTCGATGGATTTGACACGTCTGACGACCTGCCGCGCGACCATCGCTGTGTTCGCGATTTGTGGTTCTAGATGCCGCAATGGGGGCGTCACCGAGTTGGTCACCAAGATCAAGGTCTCGCTCCCGCTCCCGACCGGCCTCGCCTATCAGGCTGGCTTTTCGATCCCGCCGCACGCTTGGTCAAACTGCCGCCGCGACCGGCGAGGCGATGTGGCCCGTCATAGAATCTGCATCCCCGGGGAACAGACTCCAGAACATCGCGCCCTCGCGCCGCTTCGTCTCACATCCTACGCGCGAGCAGAGGGGGCGAAACGCGCCGCCCTGAGACCGTCGATGAACGGGTCAGGCTAGAGGAATCCGGAGAGTCAGCGCCCAGTTTCCCTGCGTCGCGGTGTCTGTATCGACGACCACAAGGGAGACGAAGATGCCACAACAGTAAGCGGCCGCCGATCGCCGTCGAGTTTCAGATAGATCATGTCCCAGGGCGTGGTGTAGGAGCGCGGGCTCGCTCGTGATCTTCGGCGGGTCTGGCCGGATCGGTCATGCTGGCACTGCGGACAGCAAGACGATGGGATTGTCGCTCACGGTGGCGACGGATTCCAGCGTCATG
>DASZCB010000835.1:0-3915 GCA_035943575.1 Rhodanobacter sp.
CAAGAGTCAGCGCTATCGCTGGGCGTTCGGCGCGATGCAGATCCTCAAGGGCCGCTGGGACTGGATGACCAAGGCCGGGCCATTGTCCGCCGGCCAGCGCTTTCACTTCCTCACCGGCTGGTTCAGCTGGTTCGCCGACGCACTGCACCTGATCTTCACCCTGATGGCGCTGTTCTGGACCGCCGGCATGGTGGCGTTCCCGCAGTACTTCAGTCTGCCGATGCAGTTGTTCCTGATCCCGGTGATCGGCTTCTTCTTCGCCAAGGCGATCTTCGGCATCGTGCTGTACCGTGCCCGCGTGCCGTGCAGCTGGTACGACACGCTGATGGCATCGCTGGCCAGCATGGGCCTGTCGCACGCGATCGCGCGCGGCATCCTGCACGGACTGACCCGCGAGAAGACCTCGTTCGTGGTCACCGCCAAGAGCCGGCGCCTGGGCGGCAGCAACTTCGCCGCGTTCGCGCCGGTGCGCGAGGAATGGCTGATGGCCGTGGCACTGGCACTGTGCATCGTCGGCATGGCGCTGGGCTATGGCACGCGCTACATCGAAGGCACCTTGTGGATGTTCATCCTCGCCGCGCAGTCGATCCCGTACGTGTCGGCGGTGATCGGCGCGTGGATCGCGCACACCGCGGGTGACAAGGCAGGCTGATGCGGCCTCGGCCGCATCGGCAAATCTGGCACGCGTTATTGCTCTGAAACTGGAGAAGACGCCAGCGTTCATACGCAGTCAATGCCCGTTTCGGTAAGCTGCCTTCAGCCTGTGCAGACGCCATCGAGGACGGAACCCCACGCATGCGCCGAATCCCCCGACGCCTGAGTCTGTTGGTGCTGCCGCTGTGGCTGTTGGCGTCGCAGGCCCAAGCCGGCGTGCAGCTGACCGTGGATGGTGTCGAGGATCCGCTGAAAGGCGCGGTGGTTTCCGCGGTTGGACTGTCGCCATACGCTACGCGCGAGGTCAGCGACGCGCAGCTGCGCCGACTGTACGAGCGCGCACCGGATCAGGCGAAGTCCGCGCTGGAGCCCTATGGCTACTACGAGGCCACCGTCACTGGCGAGCTGCAGCAGGTGGGCAAGGATTGGCGGGTGACGCTGCACGTGACACCCGGCGAACCGGTGAAAGTCACCGCCGTCGATGTGCAACTGGACAAGACGGCTGCCGACATCGCCCCGATCCGTCGTGCGCAACGCGCGCTGGAACGGATGAAGGGCAAGCCGCTGAACCACGGCAGCTACGACGCCGCGCGCGATGCGCTGAGTGCGCAGCTCACCGCCAACGGTTTTCTCGATGCGCGGCTGCTCACCCGCCGGGTCGAAGTGACCCGCGCCAACCGCAGCGCCACCATCAAACTGGTGTGGCAGGCCGGCCCGCGCTACCGCTACGGCCGAGTGCACTTCGTGGGCTCGCAGTTCAACGACGGCTTTCTCGAGCGCTATGTACCATTCAAGTCCGGCGACTACTTCGCGCAGGATCAGCTACTGGAACTGCAGCAGGCATTGAACGGCGCGGATTATTTCGCGGTGGTCAACGTGCTGCCGGACGTGGACGAAGCGAAAGATGGCGTGATCGACGTCAACGTGCAGCTGGCGCCGGCCAAACGCAGCATCTACACCGGCGGCCCGTTCATCGGCACCGACACCGGCTTCGGCGTGCGCGGCGGTCTCGAACGGCGCTGGGTCAACCGGCATGGGCACAAGTGGAAGAACGAACTGGTGCTGGCGCAGCGGCTGAAGACGCTATCCACGCTGTACTCGATTCCGCTGCCCGGCGACAACCAGCGCAGCTTCAACTTCGGCGCGAATTTCCGCGACGCGAACACCACCACCTCGCAGTCACGCACGCTGGAACTGGTTGGCAACGAGACCCGCCTGTGGCATGACTGGGTGCGCACGCTGGGCGTGCACGCGCTGGTCGGCACGTTCACCGTCGGCAAGATCGGCAACGAGCCAGACAACGCCCCCGGCGTCGAACACGGCCGCAGCACGGAGGTGTTTGCCGAGGCATCGCTGTCGCGCAAGCAGACTGACAACCCCAACTTCGCGCGAAACGGCTGGTCGATCAACCTCGCCGCACGCAGCACCGCCGGCACCCTGCTGTCCGATGCCCGTTTCAGCCAGATCACCGCCGACGCGAAATGGATCCGCGCGTTCGGCGCGAAGAAGCGCAACCGGCTGATCCTGCGCGGTAGCGCCGGCTACACCTGGACCAACGACTTCACCGCGCTGCCACCGCAGCTGCGTTTCTTCGCCGGTGGCGACCGCTCGGTGCGCGGCTACGGTTTCCAATCGATCGGCCCGCGCAACAACAACGACCGCGTGATCGGCGGCACCAGCCTGCTGGTGGCCAGCACCGAGGTCGAGCATTACTTCACGCGCAACTGGGGCATGGCCGCCTTCGTCGATGCCGGCAACGCGTTCAGCGGCATCGACTATCGCCCGAAAATCGGCGCCGGCCTCGGCGTGCGCTGGCTGTCGCCGGTCGGCTTGATCCGCGTCGACCTCGGCACACCTATCCACGATTCACGCGCGCATGGCATCGAGCTGCACCTCGTGATCGGACCGGATTTCTGATGAGCACGACGACCGCCAAAGTACCCGCTCCTCGCCGCCGCTGGCTGCGCCGGCTGGGCGTCGCGCTGCTGATCCTGCTGCTGCTCGCCGTTACCGCCGGTTGGTTGCTCGGCACCAGCTCCGGTTTGCGTTTTGCGCTGGCGCGGGCACAGGCTGCCACTGATGGCGCGCTGCATGTGCAATGGGCGCAGGGCCGCCTGATCGGCCCGCTGGACTTGACCGGCGTACGCTACGACGACGGTAAGGGCATGGTAGTGAACGTGGCAAAGACGCATCTGGATCTGCGCGTCTGGCCGCTGCTGGCCAAGCGTGTGCACCTGCTCGCGCTGGATGTCGATGGCGTCGAGGTGGCGTTGCCCAAGCCAGCACCTGAACAGCCGTCCAGCTCCGGCAACTTCACGCTGCAACCGCCGATCGAGCTGATCCTCGATCGCGTGCATGTCGGCGCGCTGAAGGTGACGCGGGACGATCAGCTGTTGTTTGCCTCCAACCTGCTCGATCTCGCCGGCAGCTGGACCAACCGCGGCCTTGAGCTGCGCCAGCTCGTGTTGCAGGCGCCCGACGGTCACGTCGATCTCGCCGGCAAGCTGGCGCTCGGCACGAATTACCGGGGCGACGGCAAGGCCCGTTTCGCGTGGAAATCCGGCGACACCGATTATGCCGGCAGTTTCGACGCACACAGCGACGGCAAGCTCGCCCATCTCGATCTCAAGCTCACCGCACCGACCGTGGCGCAGTTGCAGCTGGATCTGACCCAGAGCGGCGACTACGCCTGGAACGGCAGGCTCGACGCGCCACGGTTCGATCCCAAGGCGCTGCTCGGCGACAGTTCGCTGAAGGCGCTGGCAATCGCCGTGCAAGGCCACGGCGATCGCTACAGCGGCAGCCTCGACGGCAGACTCGACCTCAACGATTACCAGTTACTGCTGCAGCCATTGCACGCGCAGTTAAGCCACGACTTTCATACGCTGACCTTGCAGCAACTCAATCTCGGCTCGCCGCAGATCAAGGGCAGTGTCGTTGCCAGCGGTGTTGTACAACTCGATGCGAAACCGCTCAGCGCCCAACTCGATATCCGCTGGAACGATCTCATGCTGCCGCAGGAACTGGCTGGCCAAGTGCTGGCCAGCCACGGCGAGCTCAAGGCCAGCGGCAGTACCGACAAGTATCACGCTGAAGGCGATGTCGCGATCGGCCCACCCGGCAAGCTGGCGAAGCTGGCTTTAAATCTCGATGGCACGGCGCAGCTGGTCACACTGCACATGTTGGAACTGAAGCAGGCGCAAGGCGGTCTGCAGGCTAACGGCACGCTGACCCTGCAACCGGCGCTGACCTGGCAAGTCG
>DASZCB010000836.1:0-2790 GCA_035943575.1 Rhodanobacter sp.
GCCTCATGCGCCTCCTGAGCGTTCTTCGACTTGGTCTTGTAGACCTGCGGCGCATCGGGCAACGCGTGACCACCGAAATCGCGGGCGATCAGCTGGCGCAGCTCGGCCAACGCATCGTCGCCGAGCATGGTGGAATCGGTACGCATGTAGGTGATCAGGCCGACATTGCCTTCGTCGCCCAACGCCACGCCCTCATACAGCCCCTGCGCCACCTTCATCGTGCGGCTAGTGGTGAAGCCGAGCTTGCGCGCAGCCTCCTGCTGGAGGGTCGAGGTGGTGAACGGTGCGGCCGGGCGGCGCTTGCGCTCTTTCGAGCCGACGTCGCTGACGGTGAGGCGGCCGCGCGCGGCCTGCTTCAGCGCATCGCGCGCCGCGGTTGCATCGACTTCATTGGTTAGGTCGAATTGCTCGAATTTCTTGCCGTTGAGTTTGCTCAGGCGTGCCGTGAAATCACCCTCGGCATGTTTCAGCTGCGCCTCGATCGTCCAGTATTCACGCGCATTGAATGCTTCGATCTCTTCCTCCCGCTCGACGATCATGCGCAGTGCCGGCGACTGCACGCGGCCGGCGGAGAGGCCTCGCTGCACCTTGCGCCACAGCACCGGCGACAGGTTGAAGCCGACCAGATAATCCAGCGCGCGGCGCGCCTGCTGCGCGTCGACCAGGTCGTGCGACAACTGGCGCGGCGCCGCCACTGCGGCCTTGATCGCCTTCGGTGTGATCTCAGAGAACACCACCCGATGCATGCGCTTACCTTCGACGAGGCCGCGCTCCTTCAGGATCTCGCTGATATGCCAGGAGATCGCCTCGCCCTCGCGATCCAAGTCGGTCGCGAGATAGATGTCGTCGGCCAGCTTGGCCGCCTTGGCGATCGCATCGACATGCTTCTCGTTGCGTTCGATCACCTCGTAGGCCATGGTGAAACCATGCTCGGTGTCGACCGCGCCCTCCTTCGGCTTCAGGTCACGCACGTGACCGTAAGAGGCGAGAACCTGGAAGTCCTTGCCGAGGTATTTGTTGATCGTCTTGGCCTTGGCCGGTGATTCGACGATGAGCAGGTTTTTTGCCATGAAGCTGGGTTTCCGCAAGTGAACCACCGGCGCTTCCGTGCCGGACATATATATAGTTGAAACCATGTCGTACCAGCGGCTGTCAAGCCCGGCCCCGACAAACGGGTCGGGCGATGCCGGCACCGCGGCTCAGCGATCGCCAGGCAATCGCTGGTAGCGGTTGCCTGGCAGACTCTCGATCCTGACCTCCAACTCCAGCATCAGCAGCATCGAGGACAAGGCGGCGGGCGACTGCCCCGTGCGCTGAACAAGTTCGTCCAACGTCGCCGGATCATGGCCAAGTTCGTCCAGAAGCCGCCGATATTCGGGATCTTCACACCCGCCGGAGCGGCCGCATGAAGCCTCGGTATCGTCCCTGGCGAGTGACTGCCGAGTTGCCACGCTACCAGTCTCCGTCAACAGCCTGGTCGCAAGCTCGGCGCCAAGCATGCGCGCTGCCGGCGCCAATGTCTCCATAATCTCTGCCGCGCTCTCGACCAGCCGCGCGCCATCGCGGATCAGTCGATGGCAGCCGCGCGCCAGTGGATTATGGATCGAGCCAGGCAATGCAAATACCTCGCGACCCTGCTCGGCGGCCAGACGGGCGGTGATCAATGAGCCGGAGCGCAAGCCCGCCTCGACCACCAGCGTGCCCAGCGACAGGCCGGCAATGATCCGATTGCGGCGTGGAAAATGATCGGCACGCGCCGGCGTGCCGGGCGCAAACTCGCTGATCAGTACGCCGTGCGCGGCGATCCGCTGGGCCAGCGCATGATGCTTGCGCGGATACACCCGGTCCGGCCCGGTGCCGATCACCGCCAGCGTCGCTGCGCCAGCATCCAGAGCCGCCGCGTGGGCCGCACCATCGATGCCGTCGGCCATGCCGCTGGTGATCGCGAAGCCGGCCTGCGCCAGCGCCAGCGCAAACGCGCGGGCGTGCGCCAACCCGCTCGCACTGGCGCCACGGGCGCCGACGATCGCCACCTGCGGGTACAGCAACAGACTGGCGTCACCAACCACGAACAGCGCGGCCGGTGGCTGCGGGATATTTTCCAGCTGCGGCGGAAAATCCGCCTCGGTGCAACGCAGCAGCCGATGACCCGGCTCGGCCAGCCACGCCAGATCGATGGCCAGTTGCACCTCATCGGGCTGCGCCAGCCACGCCTGCGCCGGCTCGCCTAGTGACGCAGCGTGGCGCTGCAGCTGCGCCACTGCTTTCGCGATATCGCCGCGGGCTGCCGTCAACCGCTCGCGCAGACCGCAGGGGCCGAGCCCCGGTGTACGCAGGGCGATCAGCCACGCGCGCAATTCATCCATGTCGTCCTTATCGTCCAGGTGCATGCCGTGCAGTGTACGGAACCGACACAAACAGAAACGGCGCGGTGGTGGCCGCGCCGTGCTGTAGGTAGATGCCGATAAGGCGTTGTCGCAGGTTATTCCGGCATGCGCAGACGGGCGCCGATATGCACCGGCCGCAGGCCATCCATGATCAGGGCGTAACTGACCCGGTCGAAGGTACGGAACACCATTACATGACCGACGAACTCGTCCGGCAAGGTGACCGTCTTGCCCACGCCGCGCCGCCAGCTGTTGCTTGCCACGTCGTCGTGGATGGTTTCGCCCGGCTGGTAGAGCGTGAACGTCTGGCCATTGTCGACCCCATCTTTGGCGCCGATCGACAGCATCACCACCTGACGCGAACCGGCGGCGTCCATTGCATCGGCAAAGCCGTTCACATGGG
>DASZCB010000837.1:0-29260 GCA_035943575.1 Rhodanobacter sp.
GACCGTCGGCATCGCCACAGCCGCCGTGCTCAACGCCGAAGGCTACCGTCGTACGCTGGTGCTCTCGCCGCCGCACCTGGTCTACAAGTGGCGGCGCGAAATCCAGGAGACGGTCGCTGGCGCGAAGGTCTGGGTTCTCAACGGACCGGACACCCTTATCAAGCTGCTGAAACTGCGCGAGCAGCTCGGCGTGCCGGCGCAGGGTCAGGAATTCTTCGTCCTCGGCCGGGTGCGGATGCGCATGGGTTTCCACTGGAAGCCCGCGTTCGTCCGCCAGCGCACCCTGCACGGCAACGAAGGCGCGTGTCCTCTTTGCGGCCATGTCATCACGGATGTCGACGGCGAAGCGATCAACCCGGTCGAGCTCGAAGCCGAAGAATCGCGCCGCATCTGCAGCCAATGTTCGTCACCTCTGTGGACACTGATCCGTCCCAGAAGCCTATCCTCCAGCGACCAGTCGTCCGCCGTGCTCCGGGCACTCAAGCGCATCCCCACGATCGGCGAAGTCACCGCGCAGAAGCTGATGCAGAAATTCGGCGATGCGTTCCTGGCGTCGATGCTCGGCGACAACGTCCATGAGTTCATCAACCTGATGGACGATCGCGGCGAACTGGTGTTCTCCGACCGCCAGGCCCATCGCATGGAACGCGCGATGGCCGCGATGGAGTTCGGCTTCGGCGAGGGCGGCTACCAGCCGTCCGAGTTCATCAAACGCTACCTGCCGCAAGGCACGTTCGACCTGCTCATCGCCGACGAGGCGCATGAGTACAAGAACGGGGGTTCGGCCCAGGGCCAGGCGATGGGCGTGCTCGCCGCAAAGGCGCGCAAGACGCTGCTGCTGACCGGCACGTTGATGGGCGGTTACGGCGACGATCTTTTTCATCTGCTGTTCCGCGCCCTGCCCGCTCGGATGATCGAAGACGGCTACCGGCCGAACAAGAGCGGCAGCATGACCGCGGCGGCGATGGCGTTCATGCGCGATCACGGCGTGCTCAAGGACATCTATGCCGAAAGCACCGGCACGGCGCACAAGACCGCCAAAGGCACCAAGGTCTCGGCGCGCACGGTCAAGGCACCGGGGTTCGGTCCGAAAGGCGTGCTGCGTTGCGTCCTGCCGTTCACGGTGTTCCTCAAGTTAAAGGACATCGGTGGCAACGTGCTGCCACCCTACGAGGAGGAGTTCCGCGACATCGTCATGACACCGGACCAGGCGCAAGCCTACCGTGGCCTGTCGGGCACGCTGAGCATGCACCTGCGACAGGCGCTGGCACGGCGTGACACGACCTTACTCGGTGTGGTTCTCAATGTGCTGCTTGCGTGGCCCGACACGTGCTTCCGCGCAGAATCGGTCAGGCATCCCCGGACCCGCGAGGGACTGGCCTTCGTCCCCCCGCAGTTCAACGAGCTGCAGGTGATGCCGAAGGAGCGTGAACTGATCGATGTCTGCAAGCAGGAGAAGGCCCACGGTCGCAAGACCCTCGTCTACAGCGTCTACACCGGCACGCGGGATACCACGTCCCGCCTGAAACTGTTGCTGGAGCAGGAAGGCTTCAAGGTGGCGGTACTGCGCGCAAGCGTGGATGCCTCCCGCCGTGAGGACTGGATCGCCGAGCAGCTCGATCGTGGCATGGAGGTGCTGATCACAAATCCCGAGCTGGTGAAAACCGGCCTGGACCTGCTGGAGTTTCCAACGATCGTGTTCATGCAGTCGGGCTACAACGTGTATTCACTGCAGCAGGCGGCGCGCCGCTCCTGGCGCATTGGTCAGACGCAGCCGGTCAAGGTGATCTATCTGGGCTACGCGGATACGTCGCAGATGACGTGCCTCGGCTTGATGGCCCGGAAGATCATGGTGTCGCAGAGCACATCGGGCGATGTGCCCGAGTCGGGCCTGGATGTACTGAACCAGGATGGTGATTCGGTCGAAGTCGCACTGGCACGCCAGCTGGTGCATTGATGAGATAGATGGTTTGGACGGCCCTTCGGGGCCGTCTTCTTTCGTGGACGAAGGTTTGCCTTATGAGCACAAGGCATGAGCGTGATTACGTCGCCATTTGCTGGAGTTCCCGTTCCACAAAGGACGCCAAGGTGAGGTATGCGTGTTCAACCAGGAAACAATCTCGCTTAATCGTTGGAGATTTTCCTCCGTGAAACAGATTATTCCGGACGCCATACCAAAATTCGACCATGTTCTCCCAGTCCGATGTTGATCGAACGATTCCTTTGGGAAACGTATCGTCCTTGTCCGGTGCCTCGCCCATGCTGTTCCACCATCGATCAATTTCAGGGTTGTCAAGATCATGGGAACTGTTATGGAGAGGAACTCGCGACAGTTCGTCCACCACCTCTTGCCAATACCGGAGCAAGGATTCGTCTGTGGCAACGTCCTTAACATAGGACTTCGCACGCCATTCGTCTTTCTTTAGCTGTTGAATCGCTGCCCTGTCGCTATTGGCACCTATAAAAAGCTTATTTTTGAGCAGGGCACAGAACGCCAGATACTCGAAAACGAAGCGGGAAAAATAGTCGCCCTCCCTGGCCTTCTCGTGCCAGCTGACGATCAGGGGATCATAGCTCTGCAACTCATCGGTCATGATTTGGAACACTCTATGGCAGCTCGGACAGGCGTACTCAACGATCCCAATCCCCCACGCACCAACGTCTCCGGTTAGCTCCGCCGCGAAATAATCGGCCATCTGGCCTTCGGTAGCGTCATCGTCCAGATCCGTCAGTTCCGTTCGACGGTCAATCTTATGCATTTTTTTGTGGCAGTGATCGCACAGCATCTTGGCCGTCCTTCTTCAGAATGCTCAACGCAGGAAGATCAAACCATTCTTCCGGGATATCAGGTGCCCCCGCTCCGCGTTTTACCGCCTCGGGCGGCACCCTCGACACGTGACCTCGCCTCGCTAAGTTCATTCGATAAGCGTTCGTATGATTTCCGCCGTTTCCCGTAGTCGGGCAGAATCCAGCCCGCTCTCGGCATCCTCGGTCGACATGAACAAGGTCTTGCCCTCAACGAAGCCATTGCGGGCGTACCACTCCCGCTTCCATTCCCATCCCCGCCGGTAGTCGGGGCGACTCAGCATCCCGAGGTGCTCCCAGACGATCAGATCGCCATCGGCCGTCACAAACGAGAAGTCGGGACGAAGCCGGCCCGGCGCCGCGATGCCATCGCACACACGCTCGTACTCGTAGGCAATGCCCCGCTGAAACAGCATATTCGCGATCACCAGCTCCGACTTGCTGCGCACCAGATGCCCCTTCTCGGTCCGATGGATGAGGTGCTCGGCGAACGGCACAGTGTCGTCAGCAACACGAACGATACCCTGGAAGATATTCGTATTCCGGCGCGCCGTCTCCGAACGCTCGGGGCGTGTGAGATCGAAGAGGATGGTGGCATCGTCGCCTTCGATCAGCAGCACGAGTTGCTCGCGCGAGCGGGTGAGCGCGGTGTAGAGGAGCTCACGCGAAAGCAGTCTGCAGTTCTTGGGGACGATGACAAACGTCTTCTTGAACTCGCTGCCTTGCGCCTTGTGGACGGTGAGCGCGTAGGCCAGTTCGAGGGGACCGGCCCCACGCGGGAAATCTCGCTTGCGGTAACCGAAGCTTAGACCCGGGCGGCCGGCAAACACGACGTTCATGTAGGGCTTCTTGGCGGTGGCAACCAATCCCACCTCGCCGTTAGCGAGATAATGCTCTTCAGAGATCTTGCCGTTATAGGCATCACGCCACTGATTCGAGATCTGGATGATCTTGTCCTTACGCACGATGCTCTCGTCGCCGAGGCTCAGTCCCCACAACTCTCTGCTTGCCTCAAGCTCCTTGGCGCGGAACTGTCTTTGCACCCACCGGTTGATGTCGTGCACGCCGTGCGGGTGCATTCGTACCGGGGAAAGGATTTGCCACCGTTCGGAACCCTCCGGTGCATCGAATGGCACCCATCCCCGCTCGTCGAACCCCAGCGCATCGTCGAAGCCGGATACATCGCTGCCGTCCTTCAGCTCGAGATGTCGCTGGAAGGCCTGGAGTAGCTGTGCGCGCAAGTCGTCGGGCGTTTTCCAGAACACGATTTCGAGGTCGTTGAATTTCTCGCCGAGTTCGAGATCGCTCAGCACGCGATCGGCGTCGACGGGCTGCTGCTCACGTGTGAACCAGGACGCGAGGCGCAACGCGTCCGATGCCCCCGCGGCGGCGGCCGCGGCGCGCACCTCGACCGTGAGCCGTGCGAGCGCATGGCTCAGCGGCGACCCGTCGTCGCACTGAATCGTCGTGCTTTCGAGGTAGGAGGCGAGATCGGCGAACGGGCGGCCGACACCGATGGGGGGAAGCTGATTAGGATCGCCCACGAGGATGAGTCGATGCACGTGGGCGAGGTCCAGTGCCTCCAGGACGGCCACGAGAGCGTCCATCGTCAGCATCGAGCACTCGTCGATGACGACGGTCTTCTCCTTCCGGTACTTGTCTTTGCCGTCAAACTTCGGCCTCTGGCGCGCGGCATCGTATCGACCGAGCCGGTGCAGAAACTGCGCGACCGTCATCGCCTCGGCATTCGTGGCCTTGCCGAGGCGGACTCGCGCTTTCCCGGTGGGAGCGAGCAGCAGGATGCCGTCGTCCGTGAGCGCCTTCAGGCGCATCAATGCGCCCATCACCGAGGTCTTGCCCGTACCGGCCCGGCCGACGAGAACGCTCAACCGTCGCGACATGAGGCGCCTGAGCGCCGTGGCCTGTTCGTCAATTGCCTGGCGGTGCAGTTCGTTCGAGTTGTCAAACGTGCCGCCAGCCTCGGAGATCGCCGCGACAAGCAGCGTCTGCCAGTCAGCCACCACCGGAGCGGCAGCCTTGCCCGCGCGCTTTCCCAGTACGGCGCGCAGTCGGTCTTCACGTCCTTTCAGCTCGGCAAGCTGTAGAGCCGGCATCGGTGTGGAATCTCCGCCAGCGACCTCGACATGCTCGATGACGCCGGCCAGCGTGCTGCGGTTCGCGCTTGGCCAGTCCGAGCCGATCACGCAGGGATGAGCGAGATCCAGCGAGCCCACCCGCTGCATCGCCTCCGAAACGCTCAGCAGTGCGTCACCGTTCTCGGACGCGTCACGAAGCACCGCGACCAGTGCCGCGCGAAGACGGCGTGGGTCGTTCGATGACCCCACCGTCGAGGGCACTGGAACGGGGTTCTTCGCCGCAATGGTCGCGTCAGGGAGCAGACCGCGATCGACGAGGCCGATGGACACCGGCGAATCGTTCCAGTCGCCGAGATCGACTTCGCTCATCCGGTACGGGTTCGCGATGATCTCCTCGTCGCTTACCTTTACAGCCGTTCCCTTTGCCCTCTGCGTCGCATCGAACCAACGTGACGCCTGCGCTGACGTGAGCGCAAACCGCGACAGCAGCTTGAGCAGGACGCGACGCTCGTCGAGCAGCCCCACCCATGTCTCCCGGATTGCCTTCAGGTCCTCCGTATAGGCGGGCTGCGGCGGCTTCTGCGTTCCTCGAAGCATCGCATCGACGGTCGGCCATGGATCATCGTCGATCTTTACCGCGCCGGATGCGCTTAGCTCCAACGCGAGCGCGGTCCCGAGGCGCATGCCGAGCGCCTCAAGCGCGGGGCCGAGTCCGGGGAAAGCGCCGCGGTCCTGCCATGCCTGGGCGATCTGCTGGTTGAGCCACTCCTCGCGGCGCTCCCATGGCCCCTTAGCGATCCCATGCTCGCGAATCTTCCGCACCGACTCGAGACAACGCACGAGCGTCGAGAGAGCGACGTCGGCCGGCGCAAGTTCGGCGGCATAGGAGAAGACTCGGGCATGTGCCGGGTCGGCGGGGACGGCAATCTCCTGAAGGAGTTGTTCGCGCCGAGCATCTTCCGCCGCGTCGCCTGTCGGCTCAAGATATTCATGGTACGGAAGCAGGAACCCGTCACCACCGTCCGGTCGGATTGTGTGTCGGATGAGCAGATCCCACATCAACTGCGCGGGCTTGTTCTGTGCAACGTCGAAAGCCTTCGGTGGCGCTACCGTCGCGATCCTTCCAACGCCCACCACGAGCCGCGAGATGGTGTCGCCGAGCGGCTGGCCTTCCTTGCAATAGAAGAAAACGAGCGAGCGCTCCCGGGTCAGCCGGCTCGAAAACAGTTTGAGGATTGCCTCCTGTCGCTCGCGCCCGAAAACCCAGGGACTAGGGAACGGAGGATCCTCATCAAGCGGGAGCGGTGCCGGCAGCCGCTCATCGAGAGCGCCCTGTTCGCTACGAAGCATCCACGCGAACGGTACGACGAACGTTGCGTAAGGCGGAATCTTGACCAGCGTCGGCTTGAGATGCCCGTGCGTGCCTTCGACTTTTGCCATGTCCGCATAAGGATGGACGAAGCGTCGCATCCACTCGTCGTCGTTCATGAATGCGCCCGACTCTGCCTTGCATGGGGGTAGCTCATCCGGGCTAAGCGCACTCCATCGCCTGCCCGCCCGCGCGTCCTCGGCGGCGTCGTCCCGCTCCTCGCGAATCCGATCCAGCGCTGTGCAGAATGAGTTGCACGAGGGGGCGCGGCAGACGGCGCCGTTCCAACGGGCGTCGTGCCAGGCGACCCGTGCAGTGAGATGAAAAATGGCCAAGTCGGTCTCCCTGTGCCTGACTGTGCTCGCACGAGCTCATCGAGCCCGGTCACAGTTCCAATGTGTGGTGGATGGGATTGTAACCATCTAACGGATGTGACTTCGTGCTATCGCATCCGGCACTACCAGCTTGTTTTGCGAGCCCGCTTGCGCGTTGCCTCCGACACAACACGGTCATCCCCCGCTTCCGATTTTCGGCTGACGCAGGTCTGCGGAGCCGCGATGGTGACGTCTCCTCCAGCCTGGGGACCCCACGCATGTTCCAGCCGCCTTACCCGATCCCATCCGCACGATGCCGCCGCATGGCGTGGCTGCTCGCTGGCATGGCCCTGAGTTCAGGATGCGCGACCTCCGCCGCGCTGTCCCCACCGGCCAATGCATCCACCACGGTGGCGCTGGCACCCGCCGACGCAGCCACGCCGATTCCTGTGGTCCGCTATGGCCGCTATGCGCTGGTGGAACTCGGCGCAGACGCCGCGCAACGCGACCTGATGCAGCAGGTGATCGACATCGCGGTGCCCGGCACGGCGAACGCCACCGTCGGCGATGCGGTGCGCTACCTGTTGCTTCGCTCCGGCTACCAGCCGTGTGCAGGCGATGGCGAGGCCGGCCGGTTGTACGCGCTGCCGCTGCCGGCGGCCGATCTGCATCTGGGCCCGATGACCCTGCACGATGCGCTGCTGACACTGGCCGGATCCGCATGGCACGTGCAGGTGGACGAAGCCATCCGTGGTGTCTGCTTTACCTCGACCGCGACGACCGCGGCATCGACGACCACGCCCGTCTCGTCGGCCTCCAGCGCCGACGGCACCGCCGACGCGGCCTGGCGCATGAATACCCTGCCTGCCGCGGAGGCCCAGCCATGATGCCGCCCGCCTTGCCCAGATCGACGCCGCGTCTGCGCCTGCTGCCCCTGGCCGCGGCGTTGTGGCTCGCGGTGATCAGCTTCGGCGTGTGCATGAATCACCTCGCGTTGTCGCACCTCGCGCGGAGTACCGAGCGTAGCGCGCCACGGACCGAGGTGGCCGCGTTGCAGCGCAGCCAGTCC
This sequence comes from Rhodanobacter sp., assembly GCA_035943575.1. Lineage (GTDB taxonomy): Bacteria > Pseudomonadota > Gammaproteobacteria > Xanthomonadales > Rhodanobacteraceae > Rhodanobacter. Next base: position 7,654 of record DASZCB010000837.1, read on the forward strand.
GATATCGTGCACCAGCTGGCCGCACTCAAACGTCAGCCGGAAGCCGTTAGCCGGGCGGACCTCGCCATCGCTCGCCAGGCCACCGACCAGCGCATCGCCGCGCTCGAGCATGCGATCGACGCACGCGCGAGTGCCGACGAACTGACCGCGCTCCAGACCCGCGTGAGCCAGGTCGAGACCACCCTGATCGCCGCGCGCCCGAAACCATCCCGCAGCGTCGCGCATCGGCCCGCGCCTCACGAACCGAAAGCGGTGACACCGCCGTTCGCGCTCCGCGGCATGGAACTGCGCGGGGGCGAACTGTTCCTGTCCATTGCACCAGCAACCGGTGCGCCGATGGATCAGGCGATGCTGCTACGGCCCGGTGATACGACCGAGGGCTGGCAGCTTGAATCGCTCGACGGTCACACCGCGACGTTCCGCGCCAACGGCGTGAGTTATCCGTTGAGCGTTCCAGGGACCGCGCCATGATCCAGCTCGCTCACGGTCTGATGTTCGCGCTGGCGCTTCCGGTCGTCCTGATGTCCGCGACGCAGGCGCAGCCGGCCGCGGTTGGCACCACGAACCGTTCCAGTGCGATGCAAGCGTCCATCGACGTCCCGCGCCGGGACGCGCAGGCGCAGGCCCGCGCGTGGGGATTGCACGACGACGAATGGACCCGCTACCAGCAACTGATGCAGGGTCCGCTCGGTCTGACGTCGCCCCTGCTCGACCCGCTGAGCGCCCTCGGCATCGAAGCGCGCTCGGACGCGGAACGCCAGCACTATGCCGAGCTGCAGGTGCAGTTCGAGGCCCGTCGCGTCCAGAAGGAACTCAGTTACCAGCAGGCCTACGATGCCGCGTGGAAGCGGCTTTATCCAACCCTGCAGCCGGTGAATCTGCACGCGCCCGCGACCGCGCCGGGCACGGTGGCATCGGCCGACGTACCCGGCCGTCTCGCCGTCTTCGTCAAGGATGGCTGCGCGGCCTGCGACGATCGCGTCCGCACGCTGCAGGCGCAGGGCAGCATCTTCGATATCTACATGGTGGGAAGCCGGCAGGACGACGGACTGATCCGTCAGTGGGCCCAGCACGCAGGCGTCGATCCGGCCCGGGTGCGCGCGCGCACCATCACGCTGAACCACGACGCCGGGCGGTGGCTGTCGATCGGTGGCCAGGGCAATCTGCCGGCCGTGGTCCGGGAAGTCGACGGGCAATGGCAACGTCAGTAGTCGCTGGGGCGATCGCGGCCGCGGGCGGGATCGCTCTCCTGCTGGCCGCGACGATATCGGCGCGCGCGCAGGCACTGCCGCCACCGGCGTACCAGCTCGCGGCTCAGGGCGCCAACGTGCCCTCCGTGGTGCTGTTTGCGGTGGCGCTGCAGGAGAGCGGCGCGTGGCTGCACGGTCGACTGGTCCCGTGGCCGTGGACGCTCGACATCGCCGGCACGCCATCTCACTACACAAACGCCGCCAGCGCCTGCGACGCGTTGCAGCGCGCGGCACGCAAGGTGCCCGCGACGCGCATCGACGTCGGACTCGGCCAGATCAATCTCGGCTACCAGTCGAGCCGCTACCGGCAGCCCTGCGAGCTGCTTGATCCCTATCGCAATCTCGCCGTTGCCGCGACGATCCTGCACGAGCAGCACGGCGCCGGCGAAGATTGGCTGCTGGCGGTCGGTCGCTACCACCACCCGGCGGGCGGCCCCCTGGCGGCGTCCTACCGCAGCCGTGTGCACCGGCACCTGGTCCGCGTGCTCGGGGGCGACGGGCTCGCCGCCACGCCCTGATACGACGGCCTCGAGTGAGACAAATAGTGGAAAGCGCCACGCTGATTCGAACGGGCTTTTTCTCTAACCGTGCCACTCATACTTTGGCCGGTGCCGTGGAATATGGAAACTCCGGATGGTTGCGCCACAGATCGTGAAAATTCCCGACGTAGGTCAGCAGGTCTGAATCGACCGGTCAGACTACAGAACCAGGCACGCGGCAATAACCGGCCAATTCCAGCCGTTCGGCCGCACAGGCAAACGGACCCTCATGTCGTCGATGCAGGTTCAGTAGCAGTCGTTCACGGCATGCCTGTCGGTAACTATGTAACGGCTAAACCGACGTGAAAAATAGGTTTCAACCTACTACCGTGCGCTCAGGCGAAGGTCCTTTACTCCTCCTCTAAGACGCCTGCTTTGAAGTTTGCCACCGTTCAAGAACGGCCCTAACCCGCTTCAAACCCTCGTCCGGATTGTCGTATAAAGTTTCGCTAACGAGCGTAGTGCCATCGGGCGTAAGCACCACCCATCTGGGCTTTTCCAGCGGGTCATCAGAGGGAACGAGGTCCGAGGTATGACTGGGTTCAGCAGCAATAAGAGCCACTTCGAAGTTGTGTTCTACTAAGTCTTTGGTAGTCTGATATTCCATAAAGTAGCCGAGAGTGTGATCCAGCTTACTCTTAGTTGGATGTTGGTCATTGAAAACGACGATGAATGCCGGCTTTCCGGTCCGCGAACTGCTGTCCTTTGCATCGAACAACCTCAAGAAGGGGGGCGATTTGAAGTACCTACGCCCTGCGATCTGCCCCCAGGGAGTTTCCACCAGGTCGCGTAACCCTCGCCAGAACACGCGCTCAACGTCCTGCTCTAGCTTCGCTCCATATTCAGGCGATGCAACTTCCGTCCTGTACAGTGGCACTCGATCGGCCAATATCACAATTTCTCCTCCAACGATTTCCACGGCGAAACACACTAGAGACTGTTGCTTAATGTCAGTTGCTTGAGCAAAGCCGAGCGTGTTTTCTACGGCGAGCTGAGTCGTCTTATAGTTCGTTTGCACAGTCACAAAACTCGGCCAAACCTGCGCTGCTACTCGGGAGTGCACGAGCCCGATTACTTTCATTCCAGCCTGGCACAGATCTGTCATTTCCACTTGCTCTTTCGTTGCTTGACGCTGGATGTGAGCAAGCACGAAGTCCAAATCCGCCTGCTCTTGCACAGGAGATTCGGCGTTTATGGCAGCAAGCCGTTCTAGTGCCTCGACCATTTCCAGTGCGTCATTGAACCTTTTTTTCGGGTTCAGATGCAACGCGCGATCGAACCAGTGGAGCAGCGCCATGACGCTGCCGTCCCCAACTGCTTTTTTCAGAGCTTGCGTGTGCTCCGGACGCTGATGGGGCATTAGGCCACGGCTGTCGAATGGCATTGCCGGTAGCTCGGTCGTCAAGACATAGAAAAGAACACCGCCCGCAAATGCTAAGTCTGACCGAACGTCGTGTTTGTTATCGCTACCTATTCCAAGTTCTGGCAACCTTAGAAACCGATTTCCGACCTCCTGACCAGATTCCGTTTCGAATGATGGGTGGACACCTTCTCGATAACACAAGCCAAAATCAAGAAGGACCGGAAAGTTAATATCTCCGTCTCGGACAATGATGTTGTCTGGTTTGATATCGCGATGTACCCATCCTTCTTTGTGAAGGTACTGCAAAACGCTCAACAGCCGCATCGTCAGTTTGATCGCATCGGCCAAGTGTAGTGCCTCGTCATCGCCGACTAGCGTCGTCAACGTAGGCCCCACGATCAGCTCTGTGACAATGAACAGCTTGTAATCAAGATTGTCTTCGTAAATTGCATTTGACTCTACAAGGTGAGGAACGAGCTCGTGATGACACGTCTGATACGCGACGGCCTCTCTTAAGAAACGTGCCCGCCTCTCAACATCGCTTTGCTTACTCAAGACTTTCAAACAAGCAATGTGACCGTCCGTAAATCGTCTAGCCTTGAAGACGTCGCCTTGGCCGCCCGACCCGAGTACCTCGACCTTCTCCCATCTTTCTGACCACTTTCTTACGTCGATCCAGTGACTCATAACCCTAGAGACTCCCAATAGCCCAGGTAGGCGGAATGTGGATGAAGCAGTTCATAACGGCAGGCTGCGCCGATCGATCACCAGCTTCATGCCTATTGATAAATCGTGTCTCACATTGGAAGCAAAGTTCGTATCTTAAACTACCGAGCACCGGCAACTACCTGAGGAAAAGCGTGGTCGCAGGCTTGAGAATACGAACGTCCGAAGCACCTCGGAAGCCGCCATTAATCCCCTCCGCCCCGAAGGGCTGCTCCGGGTCGACTACGGTCCAACGCAAGTCCATCGCCGGCGAGCATCCTATGCAATCAGCATCGGATCGTAATCGGCCAGAAGCGGCTGCTCGGCAAAGTTGAGTCGGAGGTCCGCTTCGGGGTCGACTGCGGAAGCTCGCCGATCGCTGGCTCGCATGACCATCTGCGCTGATAGGGCTTCAACTGGATGCAACCGGTCAGCGCCTACCTCACATGGGCGTAGAGCTGGCAAACCGCGACAGACGTGATCCGAAAATCCAAGTGTGCCGAATTACTACTCACGCATTCCGGCGCATTGTCGCCATGGCTCGCCAGTAGCCGAGAAATGGTAGCGCATCGCATTACTCTTTGAGTTCACCGAGTTCCACACAGAGTCAGCGTGACGAGCGGTGGCGGCCAACGGGCCGGCAACGTACGCCCGCCTTCGCGAAAGGTCCTTAGGTATTCGCTGGACACCACTGCAGCAGAGCTCCAGATGAAACACAAAAAATTGGCGGCCGTAAGTCAAAGCGCATATTCGCGCCGAGAAACCTAATCCAAGGCGCAAATCACAAGAACAAATGCTGTACATTTCAACACCGATACACCGCTACAGAAACATCGCTGGGGTTTCCGACCCTCCTCCTTAAAAACAACAATGAACAACACACCAACCACCGTCAATCTGGATTTAGGCACTCTTCTCGACGCAGACACCCTGATTCTGGCGGCAGAAACGGAAGATGATATTGGGTGCATCCTGCGTCTTCATCTCCAGGTGGAACAAATGCTCGACCTCTATCTCAGCATAAAGCGCACGGCCGACATCGCTCCATTTGTGCGGGATCCTCGCGATTTCAGCGGAAAGCTGTCTATTTCGGTAGCTTTGGGCTTGCCTTTACCCTTTGCTCTCGTCGCGAAGGAGGTCAACTCAATTCGCAATCGTCTTGCACATGAACATAAGGCGACGATCAACCCCGACGCCGTAAAGCAGTTGGGACGCACAGTCAATGCCGTGCGTACTCTTATCCCTGATTTCCAATCAGTTGAGCGCCGCTGGATCGAATTGCTGCAAAAGAGGCCGAACAAACGATACACGTATGGCGAGGGCGAATACCGCCTCGACTTCTTTCTTGCTGTCACTGCGTTCCTTGGTGCTGCGGTGCCGTGGCTGATCACGCAGTTCGCCACCGATCACGTGATCACCACAACCAGCGAGACCGAGCGCTCGTAACACGGGCTACAAGCCGTCAAGCCCGAATCCAGCCTAGACGTCGAACTCCCTCTATCAAGTGATCTTTGACACGATGAGCGCACCACACGATCGCACCAACTCCGACGAAACGTCCGAAGAGTGGAGCGCATTGGCCACAGATGCCATATTGGTGCTGGAGGCTATCGGCGGCCACTGCCTTGGGCTACCAGCCGGTACAAGCGTTTGGTCGGCACAGGGCGTGGCGGCACGAGTCGTGTTGCGTGCAAACGAGCTTCTTGGGGCGACTCTCAATCTGATCAACCTCAGCACTCCGCGGGCAGCCCGTACGCTCGCCCGTGGACTTCTCGAATGCGCATTCGCGGCTGGCGCACTAACGACTGCCCCGGACACGTTCGTCCAGATGCTGAAGGACGATTCGAACAAGAGCAGGCGGAACCAAGGCAAATTCATCCTTGATCGCAATCTGGGCAACGCGGGCCTGAATCGCGTGAAATTGACGCGCGCGATTGACGCAATGGACAAGAAGCTCGAACTAATCAGCCCCAAACGCATAGCCGAACTCGGCCCTTTCACCAGCCTGTACCTTCAATATCAACGGTTGTCGGACGATTCCGCCCACCTCACTGCCCGCTCTCTGGAGCACTACGTTTCGCGTACCAGCGAGGGATGGTTGAGCACGATCGGTGCGCCAAACATCGCCGACGACGTGGCAACCCTGCAACTCGCACTCCAAAGTGCATTACTCACCGGCGCTGCCGTCAGCGAGGTTCTTCGACTTCCGAACGAACGTCAAAACGCCATGGCACTTCTACTTCGAATGGGCGACTTTGCCAATATCAAGTTGATCTGACTGAATCGCGTCGAACGGACAATTAGCCGGGAGTTCGCAATGCTCTTCAAACCCTACCCTGGAACGAGAAAAGTAGTCGACCTCCTGCCAGCGATCGCCCCTATCTTCAGAATCGACGAGGAAAACGGCACGGTCGAGCTAATTGGCACCGGATTTTGGGTGACGAAGGCTGGCCACCTGATTACCGCCTGGCACGTCGTTGACGAAAACATAGGATGTGACGGCATTGACCGTGGTCCGATCTTCGCTGTTCAGACGTTGCCTGATCGAAGCATTGTGGTACGGAATTTCCGAAAATCGGACAAGCATCCAAAGTTTGATCTTGCGCTGACTGAGACCGTAGTTGCCCCGCCTGCAGTCGACGTCCCTACAGTGCCAATAGCGATGTCGCTAGATGAACTTCGGGTCGACGAACACGTTTTTAGCTTTGCCGTCATCTCGGACGATCAGGAGATTGCGGACGAGAAAGTCGCAGGCCATACCCCATACGTATTCGCAGGGGAACTCTTAAACGAGCAACATTCACCGATGACCGTGCGCTTCGCAATTCGCTTAAGTTTCGGCCGGGTGGCGGAGATTTTCGAAGAGATGCGGGACCGGGTAATGCTGCCGTTTCCCTGCATCCAGACGGACGTTCCGATCTATGGTGGAAACAGTGGCGGCCCTCTTTTCGACATTCGTGGCCGAATCTGTGCAGTCCATTGCACAAGCTTCGGGGGAAATGATGTTGCGTTTCACGTTCCGATAGTAGGCGTGCTGCATCTACGGATGCGCACGCAATCGACCGGTATCGGGGACAGCGTCAGCAAATACCGTTCTGTCCTTGAGCTAGCTGTCGACAATCAAGTGCAATTCGACCCGCCGATGCTAGATGCAGACAGGCTCGTGCGCTCTCTTATCCGGTGGATATGGTACGCGGCGAGGCGCCTAATCCGTGGAGAACGCCCCTCCGTCAACGTACATTTCGCCACCGGACGGGAGCCTCCCAAACTGAGTAAAACCGAAAACTAGCACATGCTGACTTTCAGGCTCGGGAGCTGGTTCGCGAGTGTCCGGAACGGATCTACTTCGGCCGGGCAATCTCTGCGCTTTCAGACTACCAATCGGACGACGCCCGAGAATTCAGAGCGCTGGACTTTTCAGCGGCTGCTAAATTTTTTCACTACCTTCGGCCGCACTCTTTCACATACTTGGCACAGCATTCATTTTCTGCGTCACCCGACAGGCGGCCTGATGCCGCACCATCAATTCGGAGAGTGCTGCCGGGGGAGATAGTTCAGTTTTCCATGCAATCAATATAAGAATTATCGAATTTTCTTATGTATCGGAAGCGCCTATCGTAGTTTCATCCTGTTTTTTCAAGGCGCGACGTGACACCGCAAACCGTACGCTGCTATGGGGCGACGATCGCCTCGGCCAAGATCGGCACGGGTTTTTTCTTCCTCATCAACACTTGGCTGATCATCGATATCACGGGACAGCCATCGAGCGCAGCCCTCTCGCTCGTGATGACAATCCTCCCCAGTTTGCTGCTGTCTCCGGTGATTGGCGTGGTGGTGGATCGCAGCCAGCCAGCGCGTCTCGCATGGCGCGCGGAGGTGTTCCGCTGGCTCGTGCTGATGAGCTATGGAGGACTCTACGCCGCGGGTCACGCGACGGCGGCCCTGGCTTATGCAGTCAGCTTCCTGATCGCGCTCGGCAACGAAATTCAGGTGCTGTCGTGGCGGGCGGCGCTCGCACGCGAGGTCACCTCGGAGGACATGTTCCGGCTCAATGCATTGACCGTCGTCACCGGACAGACCGGCCAGATCCTCGGCGCCGCCGCCTCCGGCCTGGTGCTCGCCGCGATCGGCGCGCCTGCGACGATCGGCGTCGCCAGCACGACCTATGGGCTGTCGGCGCTGTGCGGCCTAGCCGTCGCGCGCCGGATGCGCGCCGCGGCACCGCGGGCCGGGCAGATCCTGGCAAACCGCGCGGTCAGGCATATGCGCGACCTGTGCGAGGGCCTCCGCCATATCGCAGAGCGCCCCGCAATCGCCTTCTTTTACGGCCTCATGCTCGCCAATACGACGGTGATCTTCGGCATCAACGCGATGCTCGCGCCGTTCGTGCGCGAGGAACTTCACCTCGGCGCCGAGGCGTTCGGCAAGATCGATGCGGGCTATGCGCTGGGTGCGATCGTCAGCGGCTTCGTCATCGTCCGACTGGCCGAGTGGTTCGGCCGTCGCACCGTGCTGATTACGGGCTTTCTCATTGCTGCCGTGAGTCTGCTGGCCTTTGCACAAAGCCGCGGACTGGTGGTCGCGTTCCTCACCTATGTCGGACTCGGTATCAGCTTCCAGAGCAGCGTGATCGCGTTGAGCGCCGCGCAACGCGCGACCGACCCGCTCTTCCAGGGGCGGGTCAGCGCGACCTTCAACGTTCTCAACGGCGTCGCCGGTCTGGTGATCTATGGCGGCGTCGCGATGAGCGCCGGGCATCATCTGTATCGCCAGCTTTATCTCGGGCAGGCGGCGTCGATGGTGGTCCTCATTCCTCTCGTCGTGTTCGCGAGCCGCCGCGATGGTATCCGCGCCCTCCTTGAGCCCGAACGACCGCCGCGTCCGACCGCCGCCGAAGCGCTTTCGCCACCGGCATGAGCACCAGCCACCCGATCGGTGAAACAACGTTGTCCTGACCATCTTAGGATATCCACACGTGACCCCTATCGCCCTGCTGAAAACCGCCCTGATCGGCACGCTCTGCATGACCGGCGCGCTCGGCCCCTCCCGTACGAAAGCCGCCGACGCCATGACGGCCGAGCCGTCGCTCATCGGCACCTGGTCGCTTGTCGCCGCCGATGTGCTGCACCCCGATGGCACTCTCGCCCGCGACTTCGGGGCCGCACCGGGAGGATTGCTAATGATCGACGCCGAGGGGCGTTACACGCTGCAGATCTTCAAGAGCGAACGGCCGCCCTTCGCCTCGGGCGACAAGGCCACCGGTACTCCGAACGAATACCAGGCGGCGGTGATGGGCTCCAGCACGCATTTCGGCACAATCCGGATCGATCGCGCCTCCGGCACCCTCACGTTCTCCATCCAGCGGGCGTCGTACCCGAACTGGGAAGGCCAGCAACAGGTCCGCCACTACGAACTGAAGGGGGATGAACTGAGCTATCGCGTCGTGCCGCGTCCAAACGGCGATGTCCCGATCTCGGTATGGAAGCGGATACACCCTATGTAACAACCTCCGTGCCGGCATGGAAGTCGATAGAGCAGGCATCGTCGACTACTCCGAGGTTTACGGTTGCTCCAGCGAATGGGGCATCGGCAACACGGGCGCGCTCCATCGCTACCGGATCAATTGAACAGCGACTTCAGAGCCGATACTTCTAGAGTCCAGCGTCGGCCGCTTCGCAGGCCACATCGACGGCTGCCAGCATATCGCGCAACGTTCCCCTGACCGTGTCCAGAAACTGCGTCGCGAGCACTGAGGGCGCCGTGTGACCCGGATACACCAGGTCCACCGCCAGGGCCACCCCGGGTGCGAAGTGCCGGAGCACGATCCCGCCGGCCCGCCAGGCATCAAGCGCAGACAGCGGATCAAGCACGGCGATGCCCGTGCCGGCCGCGACCAGCGCACACGCCGCCGCCGAGGAGCCCACCTCGACCACGATCCGCCGCGCCACGTTCCCGGCCTTAAACACCTCGTCCTGTTGGTGCCGGAAAGCCGAGTCGCGGCCGAAAGAGACGAAGCGCTCCCCCGCCAGGTCGTGGGCCCGGATCGCCCGGCGCGCGCTTAGCGGATGACCGGCCGGCAGCACGCAGACGCCCGACAACGTCTCGAACGGCGCCAGCTTCACCCGGCCGTCGACGGGTGTCGCCGTCGCGAAACCGATATCCGCCTGGCGATTGCCAATCCGTTCGACGACGTAGGTCGACGCCAGGATGTTGAAGTCGACGGTCACGTCCGGCCGCTCACGCAAGAAGCGCCCGACGGCGCGAGGCAGCAACCCCAGTCCGAAGGCGGGCATCGCGACGATCCGCAGGTGCCCCACCTGCCCGTGCGCGAGCCGGCGCGCATCGCGCGTCACCTCTTCCAGGGCCGCGAACATTTTGTCGACCTGCTGGAACAGGCTGATTGCTTCCGGTCGTGGCACCAGCCGGCCATGTTGCCGTTCGAACAGGGTCAGCCCCGAAAGGCGTTCGAGTTCGGAGATCAGCTTGCTTACCGTCGGCTGCGTGATATGGAGCAGCTTCCCGGCTTCTGTCACCGAACCGGTCACGTAGACCGCGCGGAACGCCTCAAGCTGGCGCGCGGAGAATGCAGCACGCATGCGCCCTCCCCATAGATTGGATGCATGGATTATCGCATTTTTCCACTTTGACTCTATGGTGATCGGCGGCCTACCATGAAATCTCTGAGAATAAGCCAGCACTAATTAAGGAGACATGCGCATGGAGGCGCAGACCAGAACCACCGTCGCGGGTGCGCTCACCGCTGCTGTCCTGCTCGGCAGTGGCGGCATGCCGGTGACCTCGGCTCACGCGCAGGACCGCCTGGTCGTCGCTGGCTATGGCGGCAGCTCGGAAGCGATCTTCCGCGCGCAGATCCTCGCGCCCTTTGCCGCGCAGCACCATCTTCAGATCGATTATGTGGCCGGCCCCTCGGCCAGCAACCTGGCTCGCCTGCAGGCCGAGCGCCACCAGCCGGCGATCGATCTGGCCGTGCTGGACGATGGCCCGATGCAGCAGGCCGTCACGCTCGGCCTCTGTCAGCCCACCGCGCCCGCGCCGGTGATGCACGATCTCTACGACATCGCCACGCGCTACGGCGACGGCAAGGCGGTGGGCATCGGCGTGGTCGCGACAGGACTGGCCTACAACACGGCGGCCTTCGCGCAGCACCGCTGGCCCGCGCCGACCTCATGGACGGATCTTGCGAACCCGACCTACCGGGGCCATGTCCTGGTGCCCTCGATCATCAACACCTACGGCCTGCAGACCTTGCTCGCGCTGGCGCGCCAGGGCGGCGGCGGCGCGCAGAACATCGAGCCCGGCTTCGCCTTCCTGAGCGGACGCGTGGCCCCGAATGTCCTCACCTTCGAAACATCCTCCGGCAAGATTTCCGAACTGCTGCAAACCGGCGAGGTGGTGCTCGGGGTCTGGGGCAACGGCCGCACCGAGGCGCTCGCGCGTACCGGCTTTCCCGTCGCCTTCGTGACACCGCGCGAAGGCGCGCAGGCATTGATCACCAGCGCCTGCGTCGTCGCCGGCAGCCAGCATGTCGCGCTAGCCCAGGCCCTGCTACAGGAACTGCTCTCGCCCCGCGTGCAGGCGGTGCTCGCCGCACGCGCCGGCTGGGGACCCGTCAACCGCACGGTCCGCCTCGATCCGGCGGTCGCACGCACGGTGGTCTATGGCGACGCCGCCATGGCGGCGCTCGTGCCGGTGGACTGGGAAACGGTCAATCCGGCGCGGGTCGCCTGGACGCAGCGCTGGATGCGCGAAGTCGAACGCTGACGTTGGCCGCCGCCACGTTTCTTCTGTGCCCTCGCCGCGGCATGAACCTCTCACTCGACGAACCCCTATGGCCTTTCTCGAACTGCTTGCCCTGACCCGGCGCTATGCCGGCACCGTGGCCGTCCACGAACTCTCGCTCAGCGTCGAGCGCGGCGAATTCGTCTCGCTGCTCGGTCCGTCCGGCTGCGGCAAGACCACCACCCTGCAGATGATCGCCGGCTTCGTCGCGCCCAGCGCCGGCACCATCCGTCTCGCGGGCCGCGATCTGTCCTCGGTCAAGGCCAACGCGCGCGGCCTCGGCATTGTCTTCCAGTCGTACGCGCTGTTTCCGCACATGACCGTCGCCGAGAACGTGGCGTTTGGCCTGGAGACGCGGCGCATCGCCCGCGTCGAACGGACACGGCGGGTCGCTCGCACGCTTGAGCTGGTCCGGCTCGATGCGCTGGGCGACCGCTATCCCGCGCAGCTGTCCGGCGGCCAGCGCCAGCGCGTCGCGCTGGCCCGCGCGCTGGTGATCGAGCCACCTGTGCTGCTGCTCGACGAGCCGCTCTCCAACCTTGATGCCAAGCTGCGCGACGACATGCAGGGCGAACTGCGCCGCATCCAGCGCACCGTCGGCACCACCACGATCATGGTCACTCACGATCAGGCCGAGGCGATGGCACTCAGCGACCGCGTTGCGGTCATGCACCGCGGTCGGCTGGAGCAGGCCGGCGCACCGCTTGAGGTGTACGAGCATCCCGCGACCGCCTTCGTGGCGGACTTCCTCGGCAAGACCAACCTGATCGACGGCCAGGCCAACCTCGGCACGAACGGGACCGCCACCCTGATCGCTGCCGGCCAGCGTTTCCCGATGCTCGACCGGCCGGCGGCGGACGGACCGGTCCGGGTCAGCCTGCGCCCCGAGAAAATCGAGTTGATTCCCGATCCCACCGCGGCCCCCGTCGACAGCAGCGCAATCACCGGCACCGTCCGCGCACGCACTTATGGCGGCGACCACTGGCTGTACGACGTCGATACCCTGCTTGGCGCGATACGGGTACGCTGTGCCACAGGTACGGCCGCCGAAGGTCATCGGGTCGGTCTGCGCTGGCACGCGGGGGACCTTCGGATCGTGGAGAAGCACGTCCATGGCTGACCATCCGCACCGCCTGACACCTTATGCCCTGAGCGGCCCGGCCCTGCTCTTTTACGGCCTGCTGCTGGGGGTGCCGCTCCTCTCGACGCTGCTCTTGAGCCTGCGTGCCTTCGATGCCGGCGAGGCGACGCGGACCGGGCTCAGCCTGACCCATTATCTGGCAATCCTGAGCGATCCCTACTTCCACGCGATCTTCGCGCGCACCTTCATGCTGTCGGCGACGGTGGCACTACTGTGCGTGCTGATCGGCACGCCGGAGGCATATATCCTCTCGCGCATGCGCGCGCCATGGCGCAGCCTGTTCCTGATCGCGACGCTGGGACCGTTCCTGATTTCGGTGGTCGTGCGCACGTTGGGATGGGCGGTACTGCTCGGCGGGCAAGGCGTGCTCAGTACCGTCCTGCAGGCGCTCGGCCTGGCCGACGGACCCGTGTCGCTGCTGTACACCATGCCGGGCATGATCATCGCGCTGGTCCATGTGCTGGTGCCGTTCGTCGTGATCTCGGTCTGGGTGTCGCTGCAGAACTGCGATCCCGATGTCGAGCGGGCGGGCGCCTCGCTCGGCGCGAGCGAGGCGATGATCTTCCGCCGCCTGGTGCTGCCGCAGATCGTACCGGGCATTGTGTCCGGCTCGGTGATCGCCTTCTCGCTCGCCGCCACGGCGTTCGCCACACCGTCGATCATCGGTGGCCGGCGTCTGAAGGTCGTCGCCACCGCGGTCTACGACGCCTTCTTCGGCACGCTGGATTGGTCAACGGGCGCGACCCTCGCGATCCTCTTGCTGCTCGCCAACCTGCTGATCGTCATGAGCTACCACCGGCTGGTCGACCGGCGCCACCGCGCGCGTCATCGGGTGCCGACCGCCGCCCTGCAGGAGGTCAGCCCATGAGACGCAACGGTCTGCTGGCCTGGGGCTTTCACGGCCTCTTTGTAGCCTTCATCGCGGCCCCGCTGATCGCTATCGTGCTGGTGTCGTTCACCGGCAAGGGCTATCTGTCGATGCCGTTCGACGGCGCATCGCTGCGCTGGTACCGCGCGCTGCTCACGGCGCCGGAGTTCGGCGCCGCGTTGCGCGTCAGTCTGGTCCTCGGCGTGTGTTCCGCCTCGATCGCGCTGGTCCTGGCGGTCCCGGCCGCGCTCGCGCTCTCGCGGTGGTCGTTTCCGGGCCATGCCACTGTGCAGGGCATCCTGATGTCGCCGCTGCTGATTCCCAACGTCGTCCTCGGCGTCGCGTTCCTGCGCTTCTTCACCGACCTCGGTCTGAGCGGCACGCTGCTGGGTCTGGTGTGCGCCCATGTCGTGGTCGTCATGCCCTATGCACTGCGCCTGTCGCTCGCCGCCACTGGCGGCTTCGATCTCGCATTGGAGCAGGCCGCCCTGTCGCTCGGCGCATCCGCCTTCACCGCGTTCCGCCGCGTCACGCTACGGCTGCTGCTGCCGGGCCTTGCCAGCGGCTGGATCCTGGCCTTCATCCACAGCTTTGATGAGCTAACCATGAGCACCTTCATTGCTTCGCCCTCATTGACGCCACTGCCGGTACGGCTCTACCTGCGCATCGAGGATTCCATCGATCCGATGGTGGCCGCCGTCTCCACGCTGATGATCGTCGGTGCGCTGGCGCTCGTCATCGCACTGGACCGGCTGTACGGTCTCGATCGCATCTTCGCGGGCCGGCCATGACGCACCGGCCCCTGTTCGTGTCCCTCGACACCCCGGAGACGATGGTCGTGCTCATCGTCAACGGCGAACCGATCCACGTTCCTGTAGGCATCAGTGTCGCCGCCGCACTGCTGTCCTATTCCGATCAGCGACCGCTGCGCCGCGCAGCCTTCTCGGGCAGTCCGCGTGCGCCGTACTGCCTGATGGGCGCCTGCTTCGAATGCGCGGTCTGCATTGATGGCCAGCCGGACCGGCGCGCGTGTCTGACACAGGTCCGCGCGGGAATGCACATTGACCTGGGAGACCGCGATGGCGACCTGTGACCTGGTCATCGTCGGGGCCGGCCCGGCGGGCATGGGCGCCGCGGTGGAAGCACGCGAACGGGGCTTGTCGGTGATGGTACTGGACGAACAGGCCGGCCCTGGCGGGCAGATCTATCGCGGCATCGAAGACCACGCCGCCAACTTCACGCGACTCGGCACCGACCCCTCGAAAGGCCTCGATCTCGCCCAGCGCCTGCGACGCAGCGGCGCACACTACCAGTCGGTCGCGAGCGTCTGGTTTATCACCCCCGATGGCGAGATCGCCTACTCGGTGAACGGCCGCGCGCAGCGCATCACCGCGCAGCGGGTGCTGCTCGCCACCGGCGCGATCGAGCGCCCGTGCCCGCTGCCGGGCTGGACCCTGCCCGGCGTAATGACCGCCGGCGCCGCGCAGATCCTGCTGAAGAGCGCAGGCGTCGCCTGTCCCGATGCGGTGTTCGCGGGCTCGGGTCCGCTGCTCTACCTGGCGGCGGCGCAATACGTGCGGCGAGGCGTCCCGGTGCGCGCCGTGCTCGACACCACCCCGGCGAAACACTACCTGCGCGCCGCCGGCCAATGGCGTTCGGCCCTCGGCGGATTCGCCTACCTGCGCCAGGGCTGGGATCTGTTGCGACAGCTACGACAAGCGGGCGTGCCGATCATTCATGGGGTCACCGGTCTGCACGCGCTCGGGCAGAATCAGCTCGAATCGATCCAGTTCCAGCGGCGACGGCGCTGGCAGACGCTGGACGACGTGTCCGGGTTGTTCCTGCATCAGGGGGTCGTGCCGAACATCCAGGCGGCGCTTGTCGCGCAATGCGACCGCAGCTGGGACGAGCGCGCGCAATGCTGGCGCATCGTGACCGATGCTTTCGGGCGCACCTCACAACCGGCGATTTATCTGGCCGGCGATGCCGCCGCGATCACTGGCGCGACGTGCGCGCCGATGCGCGGACGACTGGCGGCCCTGGCCATCGCGCATGCCCTCGGCCGCATCGACGCGGGTCGGTTCCAGACCGAAGCGCAGCACCTGCGGCGCCAGTTGCAGCGCGACGCGGCCGTGCGCCCTTTCCTCGAAACCCTGTACCAGCCAGCAGCGACCTTCACCGCGCCGCCGGATCTCGAGACCGTGGTCTGCCGCTGTGAGGAAGTCCGGGCACGCGAGATCCGCGGCTTCCTGCAGGCTGGCGGGCGCGATCCCAACCAGTTCAAGAGCGGCCATCGCTGCGGCATGGGACCCTGTCAGGGACGGATGTGCGCGCTGACCCTGGGCCACCTGATGAGCGCGCACGCCGACGACGGCACGATGGCGGGCGCCCTGCGCATCCGTCCACCGATCGTCCCGGTGCCGTTCGCCGAACTGGCCAGCCTGGTTGACGACGAGGGGATGCGATGAACCCATCCACTGATGTCCTGGTGATCGGCGGCGGCCTGCTGGGCTGTTCGACGGCGCTGCATCTCGCGCGCCGCGGCAACACCGTGCGCGTGCTGGAAAAGGACTACGTCGCGCGGCATGCCTCGGGCGTCAACGCGGGTGGCGTGCGCAGCCTGGGCCGGGCGCTGCCCGAACTGCCCCTGTCGCTGGCCGCCAAACAGCAATGGCTGCATCTGGCGGACTTAGTCGGCGACGACGGCGGCTTTCGCGCGGTCGGCCAGATCCGTGTGGCCGAGACCGAGGCGGAACTGGAACGCCTGTGCACACGCAGCCGCACCGTTGCCAAACTGGGCCTGGACTACGCCGAGACGGTGATCGGACGCGAGGAGCTGTACGAGCGACTGCCCGCGCTCGCACGTCACTGCGTGGGCGGCCTGTACGTGGCCAATGACGGGTATGCGCAGCCTTACCGGACCACCGCCGCATTTCGCCGGCAGGCCGAACGGCTCGGCGCGGTGTTCCACGAAGGTGTGCAGGCGACGACGCCGACCTACGCGGCCGGCACGTGGACCGTACGCAGCCACGCCGGCGACGACTTCCGCGCGACCGTTCTGGTCAATTGCGCCGGCGCCTGGGGCGGCCAACTGGCTGCCGCACTCGGCGACGCCACGCCGCTCCAGCCGAACGGCTCGATGCTGATGGTGACAACCCGCATGAAACCCTTTGTCGGACCCGTCGTCGGTGCCGCAGGCCGCTCACTGTCGTTCAAGCAGTTCGAGAACGGCACCGTGCTGATCGGTGGCGGCCATCGGGCCCCCGTCGATCTCGACACGAACCACACCTCGCTCGCGCTGACGGGCCTCGCGAAAGCCGCGCGCACCGCCACCGACCTGTTCCCGATCATGCGCTGCGCCCAGGCCGCACGCTGCTGGTCCGGCATCGAAGGGTTCACCCCGGACGGCCTGCCCGTGATCGGACCGAGCCCGTCGTCGCCCGCGCTCTTCCACGCGTTCGGCTTCTCGGCGCATGGCTTCCAGCTCGGTCCGATCGTCGGGCAGATCCTAGCCGAACTCATCCGCGGCGAGCCGGCGTCCTTACCCATCGACGCCTTCCGCGTGGACCGTTTCGAATCCGCCTGTCGCGGCGCCGGACGCGCCGCCCCGTAACCGCAAAACGCTGCCGAGTGGCCCGACCGTCTGTTCACCGGCACGGCTTCGACAATAGCAATTAGCACTACGAATCAGTGAATAGGAAACGCATGTGACGTCATCGCCAGCGATGCGCCGCGTCGCGACGCCATGCAACGAGGCATCACCGCATCAGAAGAGGTTCCATCAACGCCCCTGGAGGAGACTAGACATGAGGCACGGACGCTTTATCGTTATGGGAAGTACGCTGTCGTTGCTCGCATCCGGCGCGCAGGCACAAAGCTCGGTCACGCTGTACGGCATCATCGATGCCGGCGTGTCCTATACCAACAACGTCAAGGGCCACGCCCTGTGGCAGGAAAGCACCGGCAAGCTGGGCGGTAATCGCTGGGGTCTCAAGGGCAGCGAGGATCTCGGCGACGGCATGTCGGCCATCTTCGTGCTGGAGAACGGCTTCACCTCGACCAACGGGACGCTCGCCCAGGGCGGTCGCGAGTTCGGCCGCAATGCGTACGTGGGACTGTCCCGGCGCGACGTCGGCACGCTGACCTTCGGTCGTCAGTATGACCCACTCGCCGATCTTGTCGCGCCGTATTCAGCGTCCAACTTCTGGGTGCCCGCGACGCATATCGGCGACAACGACAATCTGGACGTAACCTACCGGATCAACAACGCCGTCAAGTTCCGTTCCGACTCGTTCGCTGGCTGGCAGTTCGACGCGCTGTACGGTTTCAGCAATCAGGCAGCGGGCAGCGGCTCGCAGGGTTTCGCCAACAACAGCGCGTGGGGCGCGGCACTCAACTACACGCAGGGACCGTGGTCGGCCGGCGGCGGTTACGTGCAGCTCAACCATCCCGACGCAGCCAGCAACACCAGCGGCGCCGTCGGCGGCGCGTCCTCCACGAGCGGGGACGACTACAGCTCGGGGTTCTTCTACGGCATCGACGGCGGCGTGGCACGGCAACGGATCGCGGCGGCCGGCGGCAAGCTCGAATGGGGCGCGGCCATCGTCGGGCTGACACTGAGTCACGTGCTGCTCGACTACAACGATGGCGCCGCACGCAAGCTCACGAATGCAGACGTCAACCTGCGCTACCGGATCGGCCCTGCATGGATGATCATGGCCGACTACACCTACACCGACGGACGGGCCACGGGTTTGCCGGGCGCAAAAAACCAGCCGCTGAAGTCCTCCTGGCATCAGATCAATCTCGGACTGGATTATCTGTTGTCGAAACGCACGGAGCTGTATCTGACGGCAGGCTTCCAGAAGGCGCTGGGGGATGGATCCACCAAGGTCGGCACGCAGTACCTGCCGATCGCGGCGATGACCACGGCCGGCGGCGCCTCCGCGACGAACACGCAGGTCACCGTGGCAACGGGCATACGACACCGTTTCTAGGCGTCGCTCACTGACCAGCCTGGTGTACAGCGCGGGATCACGCGAACCACGCGGTGATCCCGCACCGTTTCATCCGTCATGGCAACGCGCCCCGGCGATGATTTTTCCGTGGCGTTCTTTTTTCATGCAGGTCCGATAGCGGCTGGTGGGCGTCAGGTGAAATCAAAGAAGTCGGCGAGCACCAGTCCATTCGTATTCCGTTTTCGCACATCCAACGACATGACTTCGACCCGATCGTCGATCGAATGCATGTCGGCGAGTAAATCACGACCCGGCAGGAATCCGTCCACATCCACGCCCTGGTGATTTGGGCAAAGGATCGCCACGCGAACCCGCTCGGGTTCGAATGCCTTGATGAACGCCCCGATCGTGGTCATTGCGTCCGGCATCTGCTTGAACGAGCCGGGATGCAGCGGACCCGCGAAGCACCAACGGCCGCCCGGCATCTTGCCCCTCGTCTTGGCAATGAAGTCAGGAAGGGTTTCGTCGGATTCGTGCGGCGAAGTAAGGCGCAGATAAAGACGCCGATCATGGCCGATGGCGTAGTCGTCGGGCAACTTCAGCTTCGTCGGAACCTTGCCTTCGGTATGAAACCGATCGTCGCGAAACATCGACCGTAACGTCGTGCTCTTGCCAAAATGCCGAGGCGCGATCACAAAGAGCGCACGCTCTACATACAGCCCCATACTTTCCCCCGAAAACGACACGTTGAACAAGCGCCGCTAAGCGGCACGCCGACCGAATCCGGAAAGGCGGCGGGTTATCGTGCTACGTCAGTGGTTTATAACAGCGACCCTTTCGCATAACCTGCGGCGCGCGGCAGCGCCGAAGGTTATCACGCGCCCCCGGCGGGACGCGCGGCCTCATGGACATGCTGGGCCAGATACAGGTCCAGCACGGGCATGCCCACGCAGGTGACGAGGATCGGCGTGCGACACGTGAATGCGCAGTCGTCGAAAATCTGCCACAGATTGAGCACCTGGTACGCCTTCGCGACATCCTCCAGCGACTGTCCCATGCGTGAAAAATACAGCGCCACGCTTTGTGAGTTGCGATGCGCAACCGTATGCACGTCGTCGCAGATGACGGTCCCCGCTTCCAGCACATGCCGGATCCATTCGGCGGGCGCCTCATCGCCACCCAGGTGCAACACGACCGCATGCGGCCCCACCTGCTGCGCGGAAAAGAGCGGCTTGATCGCGTTGGAGGCCGTGATTACCAGCGCACAGTCCGGCATCATGGCAAGATCGCGCGCGGCGCGAACCGGAAAATCGACCCGTTGCCCGGTCTCCCACGCGAAAGTCTCTGCGCTCGCGGGCGACCGGCTTTTCACATGGAGCGTCCGCACGCGTCCGGCATGATGCGCCTGCAGATCATCCACGATCGCCTCGGCGACACGCCCCGTGCCGAACAGGAAAACATCGAAGACCTCGTGCCGACGCAGGAGGCAATCGACGACCATCGACACGTAGGCGCCGGTACGCTGGGTCGAAAGCGTCGTGCCGTCCATGATCTGGAGGACACGCATCGTCAGCTTGTCGTACAAGATCAGGGTCGAGGTCGAGCGCGGCAGGCCCAGGTGCAGGTTGTAGCTATGCGAACCGACGACCTTCACCGCGCCATAACGCGCGTTAATACCGAGCAGCGTGCTTAGCTTCCAGTTGGCGCGTTCGTCCAAGCCATAGCCAACGGATTCGTCCGGCACGAGTGCGCGGAATTCGTGGGCCGTTGGCTGCAGGACGGCTTTCTCGCCATAGGCGACCCCGTCGCGCACAGCGCGCAGTGCATCGCGTACCAACCGGCCCACGATGGCCGCATCGAGCGGCATGACTTCGAGAACTGGAGCCAGCCCGCTTCGTTGCATCCGTGCGGCCACTGTCCCGGGAAAGTTGTCCAGCGATGCCCAATCATCCGGGCAGCGCTCGGCCATCATGCAGGTGTCGCCCATGTCGTACCTCCTTAGCCATCCAGCCCACGGCCTGCCGGATGCCCGATGAATCTTCGGGCCTTGATTCCTTGCCGGCATAACCTCGCCGGGCCGTCACACCGATCCGTTGCGGCGATGTCTCGACATCGCCATGCATGGCTAGGTAAAGACACGCCTGCGCGACACCGCCACAATCGGGTCATCGCGTTGCCCGATTGACCGGGGCGCGTCGATGACCGTTCGCGCAGCATGCCTTCGTCACTCGACGGAACACGCTGTCATGCTACAAATCCATCGATTCACCAAACGGCTACTGGGTCTCATTGCAACGAGCTCGCTCGCCGCGACTGGCTGGGCTGCGGATGCGGCGCGACCCGCGCCGATCGTGGTCGAGGATCGCGGTGGCGTCCCGGCACTACCGTACTACCGCGCACTAAATCTATTGCCCGAGGCAACGACTGCGCCACCCTCGGACGGACCCGCGACGCGGCCGGTGACCGATGAAGACATGCTGCCGGTGCATTCGGCGCAGTTGACGCCCGGCGACGTCGCGGCCCGCGTGATCCGCGCACCCGGCCTGACCCCCACCTTCGTGATCGGTGACGATCCGCGATCGCGCACCTGGTTGCAACAGCACAGCAGCGCCCTGCGTGAGCTGGGTGCGGTGGGTCTGGTGGTCAACGTCGATTCGGCGGCAGCGCTCGAGGCGTTGCGTCGGCTGGCGCCCGGCGTGACGCTGGCGCCGACACCGGGCGACGATCTCGCCCGGCGTCTGGGCCTGCGGCACTACCCGGCTCTCATCACCGCGACCGGCATCGAGCCATGACATGGCACAGCACGCGACGGTCGAAGTCCTGCTGCGTCCCGCCGTCGAGCTGTATACCGTCGGCGTCTGCGGTGCCGCCGCGTGCCTGTGCCTCGCCGCCCCCTGGTCGCTCGCGCTGAATCCATGGTTGGGCCTGGGCACCGCCGTCGCCTTTCTGGTCTTCGGTGCGGTTCGACTGTGCGAGGCCTGCG
>DASZCB010000838.1:0-3021 GCA_035943575.1 Rhodanobacter sp.
CGATTGTCTTCGAATAGCTGGCGCGGGCAATCAGGTTGTCGCGGATCTCATAGCGTGCCTGCACGGTGGGGAAGAAATCGCCGTAGCTGTGTCCGCGCGAGTTCGGCACCGCGCCCACGTAGTTGCCGTTCGCATCGAGCACGATCTGGTTTGCGCCATAGGTGGCCGCGGTGCGTTCCCAGCGCACGCCGGCGAGGACGCCAAGCTTGTCCAGCGGCTGGAACTGGTACTGGCCGTAGAGGGCGTACACATTCTCGCTGGCATTCGAGGCGCCTTGGGCGGCCCTCTTCTGATCGGCCAGAAGGTTCTTTTCCGGGAACAGCGCCGGGTTGCCCACGAAAAGGTTGCGCAGCAAGTCGGCGTTGATGTTCGGGCCGTTCTGATAGTGCCCGTCGTAGAACGTGATCGGCCCGCCCGTGATGAACTGGCTGAGCGGCAACGATGGCGTACCGGCATTGAAGCTCGTGATGCCGACATTCCGATTGCGCAGGCGGGCGCTGGCGCCGAACTTCAGCGCCTCGTCATCGCCGCGAAAGAAGCTGGTCGGCACGGTCAGGTTGAACGCGCCGGAATATTCCTGGTCGTGCGCGTGTTCGGTGCTGTTCTGGAAGCCGCCCAGGGTGTAGTTCGCCGGGTCCAGCGGATTCGGGCCGGCGATGGTGGTGAAACGCGGGAAACGTGGATCGCTGACGTTGTCGTAAGCGACCGTAGACGGCGCGGCGGTCGAGAAGGTCGAGTTGTAGTCGAACAGCTTGTTGTAGGAACCGATCGCCAGCGCGGCCAGATAATCGATACGGAAATCGTGAAAGTCGTTCTCGCCGCCGACGGTGACGACGCGGGTGTCGATCTGCTCCTTCTCGTCGCGTAGCGTCTTGTCGAAGGTGACGGTGGGGTCGATGAAACCCTGCGGATGGGCCGGATCGGCGCTGGCTGAACCGGTGCCGTTCTGGAACAGGTTGAAGGTCAGGCGCTGGCGATTCACCGTCTCGGTATAGCCGGCATCGAAGTAGCGCGCGTACCAGCGATTGTCGGTGTCGGGCTGGTAGTCCAGCTCGGCGCCATAGCCGAGCCGGCGCCGATGGTAGTTGTAATAGCGCTGCTCGAAATCGTTCATCACCTTGTCCGGCGTACCGTTCGCCTGGTCGTCGGCATAGGAACCTTCGATGTCATCGACGCCGCGCTTGTCCTCGAAGTAGGCCAGCGTGCCGATCACGCTGAACGCATTGCCAGGCCCGAAGCGGCCGCCCCCGCTCAGCATGAAATCCTTGATCGGGCTGTCGCGCAGCGACTCGACACCACCGCCGATCTCGCCGTCGAGAAACCTGTCCTTCAGCGGCGGCACTTGCCGCGGGGTGATCTCGATGGTGCCGCCGAGCGCCTCGGCATCCTGCTCCGGCGTGTTGGTCTTGGTCACCGGGATCGCGCCAACCAGGCCGGCTGGAATCGAATCGAACGCGACCGCACGACCACCGCTCAGCGGCGAGGCCACGTTCGTCGGCGGCAGCCGAACACCGCCAAAGGTGGTGCCGTTGAGATCCGCGTCGAGGCCGCGGATGTTCACGAAACGACCCTCGCCGGTGTCGCTCTCCAGCGCAATACCGGGCATGCGGCGCACTGCCTCGGCCGCGTTCACGTCCGGCAGCTTCTGGATCTCGGTGGTCGGCAGTACATTGACGATATTCGGCGCATCCTGCTGGATGCTGCGGGCAAGTATGGCCGGCGTGGTCTGCGCAGTGACCTTGAGCGCTTGCAAGGTGGTGGCGCCCTTGCCGCCGACGTCCACATCCTGCTCGATCTGCTGGCCCGGCTGCAGGGTCACGTGCTGTTCCACCGTTGGCTGCTGTTGCCCGTTTACCACCGGCGCGTTCACCACCAGGGTGTAGCTGCCCGCGTCGACGTCGCTGAAATCAAAGCTGCCGTCGCCATCGGTCACCGCACTGCGGCCCAACTCGCGCAGTTCCACACGCGCGCCCGCCACCGGCTGCTGGCCGTCTTCCACCTGCCCGCGCAGGGTCGCCGGTGCCCCGGCATGCGCCAGTGCGGCGCCGGTCAGTGCCACGAAACCCACCATCAAACTGCCAGCACGTGTTCGAGCCATGAAAAACCCTTCCGATCTTAGTGAATACGCTGGACATTGCAGGCCGGCACGATTGCCGTGAACTCCTGCTGTCATCTGATCGACGTTAAATGGGCGGCATGACCGAATGGATGCGGGAGGCTTACCAAGCTGTAAGGAAGGCGCTGCCCACGGACAGCGCACCTGCAGCACAACCGATACACACTGCCGAGCGGAACCTGCGCATGAAGATCCTGATCGTCGAAGACGACCACGCCATGGCCACCCATATCGCTGCCGGCCTGCATCCGCGGCACCGGCACGTCGAACGGGTTGCCGATGGCTACCAGGGCCTGTCGCTGATGGCCCGCGCGCACTACGACCTGCTGATCGTCGACCGCATGCTGCCGAAGCTGGATGGCCTCAGCCTGGTGCGCGAACTGCGCGCCAGCGGACGCGAGACACCGGTACTGATGGTATCCGCGCTGGGCGAAGTGGATGCGCGCGTCGAAGGACTGGAAGCCGGCGTGGACGACTACCTGACCAAGCCGTTCGCGATGACCGAACTCAATGCCCGGGTCGACGCGCTGGCGCGCCGTCCGCGACTGGGCGAGCCGGCGACGCGACGGCGCGTGGCCGATCTTGAGCTGGATCGGCTCACCCGCACGGTGAGCCGCGCCGGCCGCACGATCGAATTGCAGCCGCGCGAATTCCGTCTGCTCGACTACCTCATGTCGCATGCCGGCCGCGTGGTAACCCGCGCAATGCTGCTCGAGCACGTCTGGGAATTTCACTTCGAACCGCAGACCAGTGTGGTGGAAACGCACATCAGCCGGCTGCGCGCGAAGATCGACCGCGATTTCGCCGGCGAGTTGCTGCACACCGTGCGCGGCGTCGGCTACAGCTTGCGTGCGGCGCACTGAGCCGATGCGCAGTCCGGTGTTGCGCACCGCGGCGTTCCGGAT
>DASZCB010000839.1:0-2457 GCA_035943575.1 Rhodanobacter sp.
GCGCCGAGGCAGCCCACTACCGCCAGCAGGTTCGCCACATTGAAGCGACCCAGCAGATGACTGTTGATCGCGCGCGTGCCCCACGGCGTGCGCAAATGGAACGCCAGCCCCTCGGCCGAGGTGACAATGGCGCTGGCGGCAATTTCCGCGTCGCCGTCGTCGGCCATGCTGAAACGCAGCGCTTTCACACCCACAGGCAGCTGTGCCGCCAGTTCGCGGCCGAACGCATCGTCGATATTGATCACCGCACTCTGCAATCCCGGCCATGCAAACAGCTTCGCCTTGGCCACGCCATACGCTTGCATGCTGCCGTGATAGTCCAAATGATCGCGGGTGAGGTTGGTGAATGCCGCCACCTCGAAATCCACCGCGCCCACGCGGCCCTGCTCCAGCGCGTGCGACGACACTTCCATTGCCACGTGGCTGACTTCGTCATCTCGGAAATCCGCCAGCAGCGCCTGCACACTGATCGCATCGGGCGTGGTGCGCTCGCCTTCGCGCAACCGGCCATGAACGCCGGCGCCGAGCGTGCCGATCGAGGCCGCGCGATGGCCCAACAGGGTCAGTGCCTGCGCCAGCAGCTGCACGCACGAGGTCTTGCCGTTGGTGCCGGTGACTCCGACCATTCGCAGCGCTTCGCTGGGCCGCTCGTAAAAGCGCGCGGCGATTTCACCGACCTGCGCGTGCAGGTTCTCGATCCACAGCAGCGGCACATCCAGCGCCGCAGCACCTTCGACGGCCGGCGCTTCGGCCAGCACCACCTGCGCACCACGCCGCACTGCGCTTGAAGCAAACTCGATGCCGTGACCTTGCGTGCCGCGCAACGCGAAAAATGCATCGCCGCGACGCACCTGGCGCGAGTCGAGCGTCAGCCCGGACACCACGATGCGACCGACGCCCGGCGCAGCGGCGACCTGGGCGTCGGCAATCCCCAGCAACAGCTGATCGAGGTGACCGGTGCTCATGGCGTCGCCTCTTCGGCCGGCGCTTCTTCGATGTTCGGCGCAACGGGCGGCTGGTTGCCGGTCAACCCGTTCTGGACTTGCAACGGACCGCCGACATACCAGCGACCGATGTTGTCCGGCGGGATATCGAGCAGGCGCAGCGCACCGGCCATGACCGTGGCGAACACCGGACCCGAGACCAGGCCTCCGTAGTAACTGCCCTTCCTTGGATTGTCGACCACCACCGCCGCAACCAGCCGCGGGTTGGTTGCCGGCACCATGCCGGCGAATGCGGCGCCGTAGTTGTCCTTCGAGTACCCGCCGGCCACGGCCTTGTGCGCCGTACCGGTCTTGCCAGCCACCGTGTAGTTGGCGATCCAGGCATAGGGCGCCGCGGTACCACCCGGCTGAGTGGTGGTTTTCAGCATGTCCACCAGTTCACGGGCTATCTGCGGCTCGATGATTGCCTTGGCATCGCTGTCGTTGCCTTTGATGAAGGTCGGCGAGTGCATGACGCCGCCATCGGCGATCGTCGCGTAGGCGTTGGCCAGTTGCAGCACAGTTACGTTGAGTCCGTAACCGTAACCAATAATGGCCTTTTCCAGTGGCCGCCAGTCTCGTCCGATCTTCAGGTAACCGGATGCCTCACCGGGAAACCCGCTGTTGGTGCTGTTGCCGAAGCCGAATGCGCGATAGGTGTCGTACATCAGTGGCGTATCGAGCTGCATGGCGATATGCGCGGCACCCACGTTGCTCGACTTGGTGATCACTCCAGTCGGCGTCAGCACGCCCCAGTTGTGTGTGTCGTGAATGTCGTGACCCTGGAAATACCAGTGGCCGCCCGTGGTGTCGATCACCGGGCCGGTCGGCGTGTATTTGCCGCTGGACAGCGCGGCCGCCAGCAGCACCGGCTTGATCGTCGAACCCGGCTCGAGTACGTCGGTCATCGCCCGATTACGGCGCTGACCCGGCTGGCTGCCACTGAGCGCATTCGGGTTGTAGGTCGGCAGGTTGACCATCGCCAGCACTTCGCCGGTCTTCACGTCGAGTATCACGATCGAACCGGAGTCGGCCTGGGACTTTTCCAGCGTGCTCTTCAATTCGCTGTAGGCGAGAAACTGGATGCGCCTATCGATGCTCAGCGTGAGGTTCTGCCCCGGCTTCGGCGCATGGATCTGCTCGACGTCCTCCACCACGTGACCCATGCGGTCGCGGATCACCCGCTTGGAACCCGGCTTGCCGGACAACCAGTCGTCGTAGGCCAGCTCCAGACCTTCCTGGCCGTGATCGTCGATGTTGGTGAAGCCAAGCACGTGCGAAGTCACTTCGCCGGATGGGTAGTAGCGCTTGAACTCGCGCTGGCCATTGATGCCGGGAATGTTCAGATCGAGCACGGCCTGCGCCACCTCCGGCGCCATCTGCCGGCGCAAATAGACAAACTCCTTGTCGGAGCGCTGTGCCAACTGCTCCTTCAATTCGCCCGCGTTCACGCCCAGCGCCTGCGCCAGCTGCG
>DASZCB010000840.1:0-1738 GCA_035943575.1 Rhodanobacter sp.
CCACCGAGACAATAACTCTGTGGATAAGCTGTGCGTTGCTGGGGATAACACCGGCCCCCGTACCGGCGTCCGGGGCCGAAAAACAAACGGGCGCCACGTGGCGCCCGTCTGCATCCATCCGGAGATGGAGGTGTCTGCTTACTTGTCGCCGACCACGATCACCTTGACCGTGGTCTGCACGTCGGCGTGCAGGCTCACCACCACGTCGTACTCGCCGGTGTTACGAAGCGGGCCTTCGCCCAGGATCACTTCAC
The DNA here is from genome assembly GCA_035943575.1 of Rhodanobacter sp. Lineage (GTDB taxonomy): Bacteria > Pseudomonadota > Gammaproteobacteria > Xanthomonadales > Rhodanobacteraceae > Rhodanobacter. The sequence continues at coordinate 255 of DASZCB010000840.1, forward strand.
CCTTGTTGACGTTGTGACCGACAGCGGCCAGCGCCTCGGCGATATCGCGCGGACCGACCGAGCCGAACAGCTTGCCTTCCGCACTGGCGTGCGCGGAGATGGTGACCGACACGTCGGCCAGCTTGGCCTTGCGCGCTTCGGCGTCGGTCAGCATGGTGCCGGCCTTCGCTTCATACTCGGCGCGCTGCTGCTCGAACGCAGCCAGGTTGGCAGCGTTGGCACGCACGGCCTTGCCCTGCGGCAAGAGGAAATTGCGGCCGTAACCCGGCTTCACGTTGACCTTGTCGCCAAGCGTGCCGAGGTTGCGGACTTTCTGCAGAAGAATGAGTTCCATGATGCTTCCTTTTCGTTAGCGCCGGTGTGGCCCGGCGCAGCCAGAGGACGGTTGTCCGAAGGGTGCCTGAAGTGACGCCCGGCCGAGGCCGGGCGAAACCACTGACCGCAACACGAGGTTGCGGCCAGCCACGATCAGACGTCGTGGTTGTCGGTGTACGGCAGCAGCGAGAGGAAGCGTGCGCGCTTGATCGCGGTGGCCAGCTGACGCTGGTAACGCGCCTTGGTACCGGTGATGCGGCTCGGCACGATCTTGCCGTTCTCGGTGACGTACTGACGCAGGGTGTTGAGATCCTTGTAGTCGATCTCCTTCACGTCTTCGGCAGTGAAGCGGCAGAACTTGCGGCGGCGGAAAAACTTGGACATGGTCTGGATTCCTATCAGTCGTCGCTGTCGCGATCGTTGTCGCGGTCATCGCGGTCACGGCCGCGGCCTTCGCCATCACCCTCGTCGTCGCGGCGACGGGTGGACTTGGCGTCATCCTTTTCCTTCGACTTCAGGATGAAGGACGGTTCGATGTCGGCTTCGTCACGACGCACGACCAGATGGCGCAGCACGGCATCGTTGAAGCGGAAACCCGACTCCAGCTCGTTCAGCGCGTTCTGGCTCACTTCGATGTTGAGCAGCACGTAATGTGCCTTGGCCAGGTTCACGATCGGATAGGCCAGCTGACGACGACCCCAGTCTTCCAGACGGTGGATCTTGCCGCCGTCGGTCTCGATCAGCGCTTTGTAGCGCTCGAGCATCGCCGGGACTTGCTCGCTCTGGTCAGGGTGGACCATGAACACAACTTCGTAATGACGCAGGGTCATTGTGGGTTGACTCCTTGTGGATGCGGCCTTGCGGCCTTGCAGCCTCCCGCGGGTGCGGTGAGGCAAGTGTCCTGTCGGCGCCCAAACGGGCGCGAACAGAAGCGGGATTGTACGACGCGGGCAAATGATCACGCAAGTCATTGAAAATCATGACCGGCACGGCGCGACCCGGGTCAGCCGACGGTAAAACTCTCGCCACAACCGCATTCACCCGTGGCATTCGGGTTGTGGAACACGAAACTGGCGTTGAGACCCTGGCGCTGGAAGTCGATCACGGTGCCCTCGACCATCGCCAGGCTCTTGTCGTTGACGATCAACGGCAGCCCGTCCACGTCAACC
>DASZCB010000841.1:0-3694 GCA_035943575.1 Rhodanobacter sp.
CAAGCATGGGCCGTGCCAGTGATGATGCACGTGGCGCAGGGCTCCACTTTGCTCATCGGCGCAAAGCAGCTGACGCTGGCGACTCCGGTAGGCATCTGGCGACTCGGCCGGCCGTGGCTCAATCCGGACGCGTAGGGTCACCTTCGGCGTGCCAGTGCTCAACGTGGTGGCCGCGGCATGCCAGATAGTCGTCGTCAGGCTGACTGCAGGTGCTGCTACCCGCGCGCGGCAAGTCTGCTCAACCTACCAGCCATGCGGCGAAGTGCATCCATGCCGGTGTCCCTGCCAGCCACAGGCGCACGGGATGCGACGCGATGATCAATGCACCACCCCAGCTGAATGCCGGATGCAGGCGCCGTTGTTTGATCGTGTCGATTGCAATGCAAGTGAGGATGATCAGGTCAGCAAGGCCGAAGAAGGCGATCGGGCCGCCATGCCGGATGAAATCCAGCTGCAACCTGGCGATCGCGGCTGGCAGGATGCCGAGCGTAGCAAGCAGCATCAGTCGCCGGTGGAAATCGCTGCGCCGACGAAGCAGCAGGCCGGTGCCGGCGATACCGGCAAAGATCAGGATGTCGAAGATGGGTATGACCAGAAACATCAGCGGCGGAATACTCGCTGGCCCGGCGTGGCGACGTGCGCCTTCGATCGCGGTGGCGACGCCGAGGATCGGTATCAGTACGACCAGGATCGCGCCGAGGATGCCAGCGCGTCGATGGATGTCGACGCGATGCTCAGCGATCAGCCACGTCTGCGTTGCGAACAGTACGAACCATGCACTCATCACGAAGCCGTGCACGTACACCAGGGTGGGCAACATCGGCGCGTGGAACACCGATTTCAGGTAATAGATTGGCGCGAAGCCGGCGAAGACGATCAGTGCCGCACCGATGGCAATCCATCGATACAGACGCGGCGTGGTACGCATGCGTTGAAATTCACGAGTCGCGTTCATCGGCACCATCCTCCGCCCGAGCGGCTGACCGTCGGTGTGATCTGTAACTGAAGCGGATGCGTGCGTGGCCCCATCGCACGGCGGCGATGCTAGGCCGATTCCCCGGGGAAGACAATGCAGGTCAGAAGTACTATGCAGAAAAGGTTACGGCCTCAGCCAGGCCGGCGCGCACCCAGCAGGATCAACACTTCCTGCGCGCTGCGGATGCGCTCGGTGGCACCTGGCAGATCCAGCGTGATCTTCAACTTGTCCTGGCCGTCCAGTTTGTACACGCGCGGCAGTTGCTGGATCAGCTTGATGATGGTCATCGGATCGACTTCAGGTTTTTCGCGGAACACGATGCGGCCACCGTTGGCACCGAAGTCGAGTTTGCGGATGCCGAGCGGAGTGGCCATCAGTTTCAGGCTGGCCACGGCGAACAGCTGTTTGGTGCTGTCCGGCAGCAGGCCAAACCGATCGATCATCTCCACCTGCAGGTCGCGCAGGTCATCCTCGCTGCGCGCGCTGGCGATACGCTTGTACAAGGTGAGGCGTGCGTGCACGTCGCCGAGATAATCATCGGGGATCAGCGCCGGCAGGTGCAGTTCGACTTCAGTTTCGTGTTCGCTGCTGAGATCGAAATCCGGGATCTTGCCTGACTTCAACGCGCGCACCGCGCGATCCAGCAGTTCGGTATAGAGGCCGAAACCGATTTCCTGGATCTGGCCGGATTGTTCGTCGCCAAGCAGCTCGCCAGCACCGCGGATCTCCAGATCGTGCGTGGCGAGTGTGAAGCCGGCGCCGAGCTCCTCCAGCGAGGCGAGCGCTTCCAGCCGCTTCTGCGCATCGGCGGTGATCGACTTGCGATCGGGCACGACGAGGTACGCATAGGCGCGGTGATGCGAACGGCCGACGCGACCGCGTAGCTGATGCAACTGAGCGAGGCCGAAACGGTCGGCGCGGTCGATGATGATGGTGTTCGCGGTCGGAATGTCGATACCGGTTTCGATGATCGTGGTGCATACCAGCACGTTGAAACGCTGGCGGTGGAAATCCGCCATCACGCCTTCCAGTTCGCGCTCGGGCATCTGGCCGTGGGCGATGCGGATGCGTGCCTCGGGCACGAGTTCCTCCAGTTCGCGCACGGTGCGTTCGATGCTCTGCACCTCGTTGTGCAGGAAGTACACCTGGCCGCCGCGCGACAGTTCGCGCTGCAGCGCCTCGCGGATCGTGGCTGGATCCCATGCCGAAATGAACGTGCGCACGGCGGAGCGATGTGCCGGCGGCGTGGCAATCAGCGAGAGGTCACGCAGGCCGGCCATCGCCATGTTCAGCGTACGCGGGATCGGCGTGGCGGTCATCGTCAGCAGGTCGACTTCGGCGCGCAGCTTCTTCAGTTGCTCCTTCTGACGCACACCGAAGCGCTGCTCCTCGTCGACGATCACGAGGCCGAGGTTCTTGAACTTGATGTCCGGCTGCAGCAGTTTGTGCGTGCCCACGATCACGTCGATCTGGCCGTCGGCGAGGCGCTTGAGCGCTTCGTTCACTTCCTTCGTGGATTTGAAACGCGACAGTACGTCGACACGCACCGGCCAGTCGGCGAAGCGATCGGCGAAATTGCGGTAATGCTGCTGCGCGAGCAGGGTGGTCGGTACCAGCACGGCGACCTGCTTGCCGGCAGTGGCGGTGGCGAACGCGGCGCGCAGCGCAACCTCGGTCTTGCCGAAGCCGACGTCGCCGCAGATCACCCGGTCCATCGCGCGTGGGGCGGCGAGGTCGCCAAGCACGGCCTCGATCGCACTTTCCTGGTCGGGAGTTTCCTCGAACGGGAAGGTGCTGCCGAATTCTTCCACCAGCTGGCGGTCGATCGGCATCGATTCGCCACCGCGCGCTTCGCGTTGCGCGTAGATCGCCAGCAGTTCGGCGGCGACGTCGCGCACTTTCTCGGCGGCCTTCTTGCGCGCGCGTTCCCACGCATCGCCGCCGAGCGAATGCAGCGGTGCCAGTTCTGGCGCGGTGCCCGAGTAGCGGCTGACCAGGCCGAGTTGCGACACCGGGACGTAAAGCTTGTCGCCCTTGGCGTACTCGATGGTGAGGAACTCGCCATCCATGCCGCCGACGTCCATCGAGACCAGGCCCTGGTAGCGGCCTACGCCATGATCGACGTGCACGATCGGCGCACCGAGGGTGAGCTCGGTGAGATCGCGGATGATGCTTTCCGGATCGCGCGCCGTACCGCGGCGACGCTTGCGGTCGCGCTCGCTGCGTACGCGCTCGCCGTACAGCTCGCGCTCGGTGAGTACGGTGACCGCCGGTGTGGTGAGCGCGAAACCCTGCTCCAGTCCGGCGATGGTGATGGCAAAGCGTTGCGCAGCATCGGCGAGGAAAGTAGCCCAGCCGTCCACGTTGTCCGGTTTCATCCCGCCGCTGGCCAGCGTCTCGATCAGCGCCTCGCGCCGGCCCGCCGAATCGGCGGTGATCAGCACCCGCCCCGGATAGCTAGACAGGAAATGCCGCAGCGACGTACCCGGCTCCTCACCCTTACGATTGAGTGGCAACTCCGGTGCCGGCTGCGTGCCCACGGCAACCGCGTGCTCGTGACCGGCATCGACCACTTCCACGCGCAGTCGCTTGTTGAGCTGCTCACGCAGTTGCTCCGGCGGCAGGTACAGCTCGGTCGGTGGCAGCACCGGGCGCTCGATGTCGTGCGCGCGCTGGTCGTAGCGCTCGGACGTCTGTGTCCAGAACTGGTCGGCGGCT
>DASZCB010000842.1:0-6521 GCA_035943575.1 Rhodanobacter sp.
AGCTGCCGCTGATCGGTCGTATCGCGGCCGGCGAACCGTTGTTTTCGGAGTCACGGGTCGATCGCAGCCTACGTGTGTCCCGCTCGCTGTTCCGATTGCGACCGGACTACCTGGTGAAGGTGGTGGGCGATTCGATGCGCGACGAAGGGATTCTGGATGGTGATCTGGTGGCGGTGCACGCCACGCCAGTGGCCCGTCACGGCCAAGTGGTGGCGGCGCGTGTGGACGGCGACCGCTTCACGATCAAGCGGCTGTACTGGAAGGGCGATGTGATCCGATTGATGCCGAACAGTCCGGGCTTCAAACCCATCGACGTGGATCCGACCGAAGACTTCGCGATTGAAGGTCTGTTTGCAGGCCTGCTGCGGGGCAGCTGATGAACGCCGTGGTCCCCCTGTCCGCGCTGCTCGATGCACGTCAGGTCTGGCGAGGTCGTGCCCACGAGGTGCCGGTCGGTGATCAGCCCACCGGTTGGTGCGCACTCGATGCCGTGCTGCCCGCAGGTGGTTGGCCTGAGGCCTCGTTATCCGAGATCCTGTTGCCCGTCGATGGTGTGGGCGAACTTCGCCTCGTGCTTCCCACGCTCGCACGGTTGACCCAAGGCCAGCGCCACGTGGTGATCGTGTCGCCCCCGTATGCGCCGTGTGTCGCTGGCTGGCGTCAGCAAGGCGTTGATATGCGCCGGGTGGAATTCGTGGATGCCGGTGAGAAGGATGTGCTCTGGGCCACCGAGCAGTGCTTGCGATCGGGTAGTTGCGCCGCCGTGCTGGCGTGGCCGCATCACGCCGACGATCGTGCGTTGCGACGCCTGCAGGTGGCCGCGGTCACCGGGCAGGCGCTTGCTTTTGTGTTCCGCGATCGCTCCCACCTGTCCAATGCATCGCCTGCCGCGCTGCGCCTGGAACTGGAAGCGCCACCGCGCCCGCAGATCTGGGTGCGTAAATGCCGAGGCGGGGCCGTGCCCGCCCACGCCATTCCCTTGCCGCGTTCTGTCCATTGATGGCGCTCAGACATGTTATGGGCCTGCATCAACCTGCCAAGTCTGGCGCTGGATGGGATTCTCCGACGCCGTCCCACGGAGGGACCGTTGGTGCTCGTCGACGGGCCGATCAACGCACGCACGATCGTTTCGGCCAATGAAACCGCCCGGGCGGCAGGCTTGTATGTCGGACAACGGCTGAGCGCCGCCCAGGCCCTGCTGTCGAACTTCGAAGCGATCCCGTATGACCGCGAGTCGGTCGATCGGTGGCACCGGTTTCTGGCCGCCGTGGCGTATCGATACAGTTCCGAGGTCAGCTTGCTGCCGCACGCGATCGTGCTGGAAGTCAGCAAGAGCATGGGCCTGTTTGGACCGTGGCCACGGCTTGAATTCCTGTTGCGCGCAGACTTCACTGACCTGGGATTTCGCCATCGCATGGCGGCGGCGCCGACAGCTCACGCCGCGCACGTGTTGACCACGGTGTCCGATGGGCAAGCGGTGCTGTCGTCCGATACGCTACGCAACGCCTTGCAACGGGTGCCGATTGCCAAGAGCCGATTGCCCGCGAACGCCATCGCGGCGTTGCCGAGCATGGGTATCCGCACGTTGGGTCAAGTGCTGGCATTGCCGCGCGATGGGTTGCGTCGACGCTTCGGCGCAGAACTGTTGGCGTCCCTGGATCGCCTGACCGGCGACTTGCCCTCGGGTTTGGCGTTGTATCGACCGCCGGACATCTTCGACCTGCGCATCGAGTTGCTTCACGAGGTGGAGAACCAATCGGCGCTGATCTTCCCCGTGCGGCGCATGGTCGATGATCTGGCGGCCTATCTCGCCGGCCGCGATGGCGGGGTGCAGCGGTTTTTACTTCGTCTGAAACACCGCGAAGGTCGTTTCACCGACGTGCCGGTAGGGCTGCTGGCATCGGAGCGGGATGGCGCGATGTTGTTTGAATTCGCACGGGGTCGACTGGAACACGTGACGCTGCCTGAGCCGGTGCTGGCGTTGCGTCTGATCGCCCGCGATCTGCCGGCGTTCGTGCCCGCGGGACGTGACCTGTTCGATGAGCAGCCGGCGAATGCGTTGCCGATCGAGCAGGTGCGCGAACGACTGCGCGCGCGGTTGGGGGACGGCGCGGTCTATCGACTGGGCAGCACGCAGGATCCCCGGCCCGAGCGTTCGCAGCGCGAGGCCACGCATGACGAGGTGCCGATCGAGCCGCACCCACGCCCCACGTGGTTGCTTCCACGTCCCCTTCCTTTGCGTGGTGGGGAACCGATCATCCTGGCCGGTCCGGAGCGTGTCGAAACGGGGTGGTGGGATGGGGGTGAAGTCTGTCGTGATTACTACGTCATCGAGACCTCCTTGGGGCAGGAGGCCTGGGCGTTCTGCGCACCCGATGAGCAGACCGGCTGGATGATCCACGGGTGGTTCGCATGACCGCCTACGCGGAACTCCATTGCCTGTCGAACTTTTCCTTCGGCCGCGGGGCATCCAGTGCACGCGAGTTGTTCGAGCGGGCCAAGACGTGCGGCTACGCCGCCCTGGCGATCACCGATGAGTGCTCACTCGCTGGCATCGTCCGCGCGCTGGAAGCCTCGCGCGACACGGGTGTGCCGCTGATCGTGGGTTCGGAGATCCAGCTCGACGACGGTCCGAAGCTCGTCGTGCTGTGCGAAACGAAGGCAGGCTACACGTCGTTGTGCGGTCTCATCACGCAGGGTCGGCGCGCTTCGGAGAAAGGCACCTACCGTCTGACGCGCGCCGACGTGGCCACCGGTCTGCCGGGCACGTTGGTCCTGTGGGCCCCCGATCTGATCGTGGACATGGCTCAGGGTCGCTGGGTGCGACAGACGTTTGGTGATCGTGCCTGGCTGGCGGTGGAGTTGCATCGCGGACCGAACGACGCGCGACGGGTGCGTGAGCTCGAAGCGATCGGCCGCGAGATCGGCCTGCCGCTGGTGGCCGCGGGCGACGTGCACATGCACATCCGACGGCGGCTGGCCCTGCAGCACACGCTCACCGCGATCCGGCATCGCGTGCCGGTGGCTGAGGCGGGCGGTTTGATCGCGCGCAATGGCGAACGACACCTGCGCCGCCGCCACGTGCTCGCCAAGCTCTATCCCGAGGCCTTGCTCGACGAGGGCGCACGAATCGCTGCAAGATGCACATTCACGCTCGACGAGCTGCGCTACCGCTATCCGGCGGAACTCGTGCCGGAAGGCCATACCCCCACCAGCTGGTTACGCCAGCTGGCGGAGGAGGGCGCGCGGTGGCGCTGGCCTGAAGGCATGCCGGAGAAGGTGCACCAGCAGATCGAGCACGAACTGGGCCTGATCGAAGCGCTGCACTTCGAGTCCTATTTCCTCACCGTGCACGATATCGTGCGCTTCGCGCGCAGCCAGGGAATCCTGTGTCAGGGCAGGGGATCGGCGGCGAACTCGTCGGTGTGCTTCGCACTTGGTGTGACCGAAGTCGATCCGATGAAGATGAGCCTGCTGGTCGAGCGGTTTATCTCCAAGGAACGCAACGAGCCGCCGGACATCGACATCGACTTCGAGCACGAGCGCCGCGAAGAGGTCATTCAGTACATCTATCGGAAATACGGGCGCGAGCGTGCCGCGCTGGCGGCCACCGTCATCTGTTACCGCGGCAAGAGCGCCGTGCGGGACGTGGCCAAGGCCATGGGGTTGCCGTTGGATCAGGTCGATCAGTTAAGTCAGGTGTTTGCCTGGTGGGACGGCGATGAGTCACTCGCCGAGCGATTGCGCGAGCGTGGGTTCGATCCCGAAAGCGCGGTCATCCGACGCATCCTCAAGCTGACGGCGGAGATCCTGGACATGCCGCGTCACCTGTCGCAGCACGTGGGCGGATTTGTGATCGCCGATGCGCCCCTGAGCGAACTGGTGCCGGTGGAGAACGCGGCGATGCCCGATCGCACGATCATCCAATGGGACAAAGATGACCTCGACACCATGAACCTGCTGAAGGTCGATTGTCTGGCCTTGGGCATGCTCACGTGCGTGCGGAAATGCCTAGACATGCTGCGCAACCAGCGCGGACAGAATTACTCGATGGCCACCTTGCCCTCGGAAGATCCCGCCACCTACGCCATGATCCAACGCGCCGACACGGTGGGTGTGTTCCAGATCGAGTCGCGCGCACAGATGGCCATGTTGCCGCGACACCGGCCGGAGAACTTCTTCGATCTGGTGGTGCAGGTCGCGATCGTTCGGCCCGGCCCCATCCAGGGCGACATGGTGCACCCGTATCTGCGGCGGCGCAGGGGTGAGGAGCCCGTCGACTACCCGTCGGAAGAGTTGAAGGAAGTGTTCGAGCGCACGCTGGGCGTGCCGCTGTTCCAGGAACAGGTGATGAAGCTGGCCATGGTTGCCGCCGGGTATACCGCCGGGGAGGCGGATGGGCTGCGGCGCGACATGGCCGCGTGGAAGCGGCGTGGCGGACTGGAGAAGCACCGCGAACGCATCGTGACCGGCATGACCGATCGCGGCTACACGATCGCCTTTGCCGAGAAGCTGTTCGAGCAGATGAAGGGTTTCGGCAGTTACGGCTTTCCCGAAAGCCACGCGGCCAGCTTCGCCGGCATCGTCTATGTGTCGTGCTGGTTGAAGTGTCACGAGCCGGCGGCCTTCGCCTGTGCGTTGTTGAACAGCCAGCCCATGGGCTTCTATGCGCCGAGCCAGATCGTGCAAGACGCCCGACGCCACAACATCGATGTTTTCCCCATCGACGTGCAATGCAGCGATTGGGACAACACGCTCATCACCCGTGAGGAAGAACCTCCAGCCATCCAGCTCGGCTTACGCCAAGTGCGCGGGTTCAGCGAAGAAGCTGCACGGCGGATCATGGCAGCCCGCGCGCAATGCCCGTTCGCCGACATCGCGGACCTCTGCGCGCGAGCGGCCGTGGACAAACGCCATCAGGACTTGCTGGCGCAGGCCAGCACGTTGCGGGGACTGTCGCGGCACCGACATCACGCGCACTGGGAGATCGCCGGTGTCGAAAAGCAGCTGCCGCTCTTCGGCAATGTCAGTCCGGCAGAGATCGAGGTGGCGTTGCCGAAGCCGACGCAAGCCGAGGACACGTTAGCGGACTATGCGCGAACCGGCCTGACGTTGGGGGTGCACCCCATGGCGCAGATCCGGGATCGGTTGCGCGCCGCCCGATGCACAGACTCACGAACGCTGCGAAAGCGCCCTCACAACAGCTATGCGCGTGTCGCGGGTGTCGTCACGATGCGTCAGCGACCACAGACGGCCAGCGGGGTGACGTTCCTGACGATGGAGGACGAGTACGGCCTGATCAATGTCGTCGTCTGGCGCGATGTCGCCGAAACGCATCGGCGGGTACTGCTGGAAGCAGCGCTGCTGGGCATCGATGGACGCTGGGAGGCCGTCGATGGCGTGTGCCATCTGATTGCTAGCCGGTTGCTCGACATGAGCGAGCTGCTCGGAGGGCTGGATGTGCGCTCGCGGGATTTTTACTGATACTCAAGCCGCTATCCCTTGAATGAGCAGAGCCATGCGTGATCCGTTCTTGATCAAAGGCGCATTTCGCGGACCGTGTTCGATATGCGGAACCCAAGACGACTTGACCGTTGACCACGTGCCGCCGAAAGGAGCAACACGCGTCGCGGCAATGGAAATGCGTGAACTGTGGGCTCGACTATCCACAGGCGAGCAAGCCAGGCGCTTTGAACTGTCTCAGGACGGGGTCAAATTTCGGACCCTGTGCCGCCTGTGCAACAACGTCCGGCTGGGGGCAAATGCGGATCCGGAACTCGTCGCGCTCTGCAATCACGCTGACACCATCTTGAAGACCAAGCTCATCCTTCCACCGAGCTTTTCCGCGCGTGTTCGACCCATGCGGGTGCTCCGCGCGATCGCTGGCCACCTTCTTGCCACACAGTCCGGAAGGCAGCCTGCTGGTCCTTTCGAACTGGGAATGGTTTCATTTTTCCTGAATACGGCCGAAGCGCCGCCCCGTGAACTCGAATGTTTCTATTGGCCGTATCCATATTCTGACCAAGTAATCCTTCGCGATGTCGGCATGACTCGCTTGGGACACGGTCGGGCGCCGCTGGTCTTCAAGTTGCTGAAGTTCTACCCGCTCGCCTTCATGCTGACCTGGGCGAGGGACGAGCAGGCTTGGGACTTCTTGATGCCAAATCTGGCAATCCATCGACGCATATCAAACGACGATTTTGCGACTGTCCCTATTGATCTCAGGTCCGTTCCACATCAGCGATGGCCAGAGGCCCCAACCGACGATGCCGCTCTGCTGTCGGGCGGAACTCCAATGCACGCGACACCGCGAACGCCGAAGAAGAGGAAATAGGGCGCGTATTGCTGTGGGTCCACGCCGCCATTCGATAGTCGTAATACAGGTCGCTCACGATCGTCGAGGATACCGACTCGTTCGCAGTCAACTGAGAGTGATAGCGAAATCTTGGAAGCGCATTTCGACGACGACACCCTCACCCGTTGCAGATCGTTCATCACGGGAGATGCGATTGGCGTGCTTG
>DASZCB010000843.1:0-3763 GCA_035943575.1 Rhodanobacter sp.
GGACAGACCGATGATGCCGAACACTTCGCCATCGGCAATGTCGAGGCTGAAGGGTTGCAGCGCGGGAATGTCCTTGCCGTCGACGCGGTAGGACTTGTGGACATCGACGAAGCGGATCACGACGGACCTTGGCCTGCGGGCGAAAGCACCATTCTATGCCACGGACCTCACATACAATGGCGTAGACTGCCACATTGATCCAATCAGTGGGAGTCCGGTCATGTCCAGCGTCTACGATTTCACGGTCCGCGATCTTGATGGCAACCAGCGCTCGCTTGCCGAATGGCGCGGCAAGACTCTGCTGATCGTCAATGTCGCGTCCAAATGTGGTTTCACTCCGCAATACAAGGGGCTGGAAACGCTGTGGCAGGATCAGCGCGATCGCGGCATGGTGGTGCTGGGCTTTCCGTGCGACCAGTTCGGCCATCAGGAGCCGGGCGACGAAAACGAGATCAAAACCTTCTGCAGCACGCAGTACGACGTGACCTTCCCGATGTTCGCCAAGGTCGAGGTGAACGGCGAGCACGCCGATCCGCTCTACAAATGGCTGAAGAGCGAGGGCAAGGGCATCCTCGGCAGCGAGTCGATCAAGTGGAACTTCACCAAGTTCCTGATCGGCGCGGATGGCCAGGTGGTGAAGCGCTACGCGTCCACCGATACGCCGGAGAAAATCGGCAAGGACACGCTGGCTCGGCTGAGTGGTTGAAGCGGGGGCGACTCGCTCAATCGCGGCCGCGATAATTCGCCAGCAGCACCGCGATCGCATCTACGTCGCTGCCGGTGCTGGGCGTGTTGTCCGGGCGGTCGTAATTGTTGAGCATGATCGCGAACGCCAGCCGCTCGCCGGCCGCGCTAGTGACATAGCCGGCCAGACAATGCACATAGTCCATGCTGCCGGTCTTCGCATGCACGTTGTTCTCGGCCGCGGTGCCGTGCATATGGCCGAGCAGGGTGCCGTCGACACCGGCGATCGGTAGCGCCTCGCGCACCATCGTTGCATACGGCTGCGACGCCAGATAACCGAGCAGGCGCACCAGCGCGTTCGGTGTGACCAGGTCGCGGCGCGACAGTCCACTGCCTTCGCCGATGAGACTGGCCGATGGCGGAATGCCGATCTGCAGCAGCAGCCGCTGCAGTGCCGTGATGCCGCGGCTTTCGGTGTTGCTGAAACCCGTCGTGGCGATGGTTTGTTCGCGCGCACCCACGATCAGCAGCAAGTTCTGCAGGTACAGGTTCTGCGAGCGTTTCAGGCCGCGCTGCAGGATGTCGTGAAGTGGCGGCGACAGCACTTCGCCAATTGTGCCGGCATCGGCGAGGAGCGCCGCGTCGTCCTGCGGCCAATGCAGAACCCGCAGCTTGCCGGTGAGGCGGATGCCGCGGCGTTTCAGCGCCTGCCGTAGCTGGATGCCGGCCTGCAGTGCCGGATCGACCATCGCCAGCTTGAAGTGCTGTGCTGCCGAATCGGCGGCGATGTTGCCGAACGCATGCAGCGTGTCATCGCCCGGTGCGCGGTACAGGTTGATGTCGCTGGGCGTGCGCGCTGCGCTGGTGAGCAGCTGGCCGATTAGGTTGGGTTGGGCGTCGGCCGGAGCGAACTCCAGTCGTGCCGCTTGCCCGGGCGCCGCACCCGGACTTACCGTGACGTCGACGATGTTTTCCTGCACGCTCAAGGCGGAGGAGGGCACAGCAAACCAGCTCTGTAGATCCCCGGCTTCCCAGCCGGAGCCGTAGGCCGGGCCGGCGAAGTAACTGTCGTCGGCGATCAGGTCGCCATACACGAGGCGCACGCCGCGTGCTGCCACCTGACTGGCCAGCTGATCGGCCCAGTCGGCGCTGGTGGCCATACCTAGTGTCGGGTCGCCCATGCCGTACAGGATCAATGAGCCGTTTAGACGGCCATGCGCGATGCGGCCACGGGTCAGTAGCCGGGTTGGTACCTGGTAGTCCGGGCCCAGCGCGGACAGGCTCAGCGCGGCGGTGAACAATTTTGCGGTGGAGGCCGGTTGCAGTAGCTGGTCGGCGCGATGCGCGTACAGCGTGCGGCCGCTGTCGAGCGAAACCACAGCAACGCCCCAGCTGGCCGCTGCAAAACGTGGCTGGGCGAGCAGTGCGTCGATCTGTGCGGCGAGTCCGGCGCGGGTGATGGCGCCAGGCATATCGGCTGCGACGGCCGTCATCGCCGCGATCAGCAGGGCGGCAGCCGTCAGCAGGCAGACAAAAAAGCGACGTGGGCGACGGCGAGGCAGTGGGATCATGGCCACAGTATCGCCAATCCCGCCGTGACCTGCAGAGCATCTCCGGTGTTCTGGTAATCTTGTACGTTCGTGTCGGCACCTGGCCGGCGGACTTGAACCTATTCGCGAGATCCTCATGCAGATTGCCCCGAACTCCGTTGCTGCCTTCCATTACACGCTGACCGACGACCAGGGCCAGGTCATCGACAGCTCAGCAGGCCGCGAGCCGCTGACCTATCTGCACGGCAGTGGCCAGATCGTTCCTGGTCTGGAGAAGCAGATGGAAGGCCGCGTGGTTGGCGACAAATTCAACGCCGACGTGACCCCCGAAGAGGGTTACGGCGTGCATCACGCCGAACTGATGCAAGAGGTGCCGCGCGAGGCCTTCCAGGGCGTCGAAGACATCCAGCCCGGCATGCAGTTCCAGGGCCGCGGCCCGCAGGGCGAGATCAACGTCACCGTGACCAAGATCGAGAACGACACCGTGTTCATCGACGGCAACCATTCGTTGGCCGGCAAGACCCTGCATTTCGCCATTGAAGTGACCGACGTGCGTGCTGCCAGTGAGGAAGAACTCGCGCACGGCCACGTGCACGGCGCCGGCGGTCATCACCATTGAGCTTGCCCTGAAGCCGTTTTTGGGCGGCTGATGTAAAGAGCTACGCTGCAGCGTGGCGATGACGCTACAGCCATCATTGAGAGGTGCGCGAATGCAGGGAAGCTTGCGCATTGCCATTGTCGGATACGGTGCCGCTGGTCAGGCCGCGGCACTGTTCCTGTCCTCGCAGGGACACGCGTTGAGCGTGTTCGAACAGGCGGCTGAGCCCGGGCCGGTCGGCGCCGGTTTCTTATTGCAGCCGACCGGGCTGACTGTGCTGGCTCGGCTGGGCTTGCACGAGCAGGCACTGGTGTCTGGCCAGCGGATCGCGCGGCTGTACGGCTGCAATGATCGTGGCCGCTGCGTGATGGACATGCGTTATGCCGATCACTCGCCCGATTGCTTTGGTCTGGGCTTGACGCGCGGTAGTCTGTTCACGCTGTTGCGCGATGCCTATGCCGACGCGTCGAGCATCCACACGGGCGTGCGCATCGTGTCGATCAATGCCGCAGGTGATGAGTTGTGCGACAACGAAGGTCGCAGCTACGGTCCGTTCGATCTGATCATTGCGGCTGATGGCGCGCATTCGATGCTGCGCAGCGCGGCGCCCACGCTGGTGCGCAGACAACCGGTGTATCCGTGGGGTGCCATGTGGTGCCTGCTGCCGGCCGAGGACTGGCAGCATGGCGATGTGCTGCAGCAACGCTACGGCGGCGTTCGCGAAATGATCGGGCTGCTGCCGGTGGGCCAGCGTGCCGATCGGGAAGGCCGCTGGCTGACCTTCTTTTTCAGCTTGCCAGGTGCTCAAGTGGATGCGTTTGACGCCGCGGCATTGGCTCAGCTTCGCGAGCGCGTTGGCGTGTTGTGGCCTGAGGCATTGCCGTTGCTGGCAAAGATCGAATCACCGGAACAGTTGCACCGTGCGCGCTAT
>DASZCB010000844.1:0-2878 GCA_035943575.1 Rhodanobacter sp.
TCACCCTCAACGACGGTGGACAGAAACTCGACGTGCACGGCTACATCGGCTTCGCTCTGCTCGGTCGCAGCCAGACCTGGGAACGTCAGCCGTAACCGCCGCAGCCATCCGAATATCGAAAAGCGCGCCTCGGGCGCGCTTTTTTCTTTTGCGGCGAGGCATAGAACTGGCGACCGGGCGCCAGCTCCGAATCCGCCGCATTTAAGCACTTCATAAGCCGCGTGGCGGATAATTCATTGACACGCGCAGCCGTGGTTCACCCTGCCTGCGATGGAGACGCGGCCGAAGGAGTTATGCGTGCATATTGTTCTGATCGAAGACGATGTCCAGCTCGGTGCCGCGATTCAGCGCGCGCTGGAGCGTCTCGCCTATACGGTCAGCTGGCTTCGTGATGGTCGGGAAGCGCTGAACGCGATGCGCGACCAGACGGCCGATCTGGTACTGCTCGACCTTGGCCTGCCCGGCATGGATGGACTGGACGTGCTGGTCGAAGCGCGGCGCAGCCACGTGAAAACCCCGGTCATCGTGATGACCGCCAGAGATGCGCTGGAGGCCCGCATCCGCGGGCTGGATGCCGGTGCCGACGACTATCTGATCAAGCCGTTCCATCTGGACGAGCTCGGCGCGCGGATCCGTTCGCTGACCCGGCGTGCGCAGGGGCTTGCCGCGAACCGCATCGAGGCCGGTGCGCTGAGTCTCGATCTCGGCACGTCCGACGTGACCTTCCGCGGCGAGCGCATCGAGCTGACCCGGCGCGAGTTCTCCCTGCTGCAGATACTCATGGAGCGCGCCGGACGGCTGGTGCGCCGCGAGAGCCTGGAGAACTCCCTGTACGGTATCGACAACATCGTCGGCAGCAGTGCGCTGGAAGTGCTGGTGCACACGCTGCGCCGCAAATTGAGCTTCGACACGATCCAGACCGTGCGCGGTTTCGGCTACATGATTCCGCGGGAGCCGAAGTGAAACTGGCCAGCCTGCATGCCCGGCTTCGCTGGCTGATCATCGTGGTGCTGGCGGCGGTATTGCTGCCGCTTGGCGTGCTCAGCTTCCATCGCACCATCACCGAAGTCGACGAGCTGTCCGACGGGCGGCTGGCGCAGTCGGCCCGGACGCTGCAGGTGCTGGTCGAGCATGCCGGCCTGAATGCACTGCGCGGCCACGATGCCAAAGGGATGCAGGTACCGATCGAAGTCAGCCCGGCCAGTCCGCTGAAAATGCATGGCGACACGTTCGAATCCGAAGTGGGCTTCCAGATCATCGACCGCACCGGCCACGTGACGTTGGCGACCACCAACCTGGCTGCGCTGCCGCCGCCCAAAGCGGGCGACACGGATTTCCAGAATGTGCGGCAAGGGGCCTATCACTGGCGCGTATTCACCCTGCCCGATACGCCCGACGGTGTGGTAATCCGCACCGGTGAACGCTACGACAGCCGCCACGACATCAAACAGGCGGTATGGCTGGAACACAGCCTGCCACTGCTGGTCGGATTGCCGCTGCTGGCCGTACTGGTGGGCTGGGCAGTGCGGCGCGGCCTGCGCCCGCTCGAATCGCTGACGCAGGCCCTGTCATCACGCGAACCGGGCAGCCACGAACCGGTGGTGCTACAGGAAGCTCCGCTGGAGTTGCTACCGGTGCTGGCGGCGCTGAATGGACAGCTCACGCGGCTGGAGGACGCGCTTGAGCGCGAACGCCGCTTCAGCGCTGACGTCGCGCATGAACTGCGCACGCCGCTCGCGTCGGTCATGATCAATCTCGAAAGCGCGATGCTGGTGCACGATCCTGCCGAGATGGAGGCTGCCCTGGCCAACGCCCAGCAGGGCATTGCCAGGCTGGCTCGCCGGATCGAGCAATTGCTGGCACTGGCCCGCCTCGAATCCGGCGCGTCGCCGAACCTGCGTACCTCGATCGACCTTGTCGCGATCACCATGGGCGTGGTCGAGGAGCTGGCCCCGGTGATTGCCGAGAGCGGCGTGGAGCTGAGTCTTGCGCACATGGCCCCGCAGGTGGTCGTGCGCGGTTACGAGGCAGCGATCGCGGCGCTGCTGCGCAACCTGATCGAAAACGCCTTGCGCCACGTGCCGGCCGGCGGCCAGGTGCAGCTGTCCATCGAGCAAGCCGGCCGTGAGGCCATCGTGGATGTCATCGACGATGGCCCCGGCATTCCGGCGGAACGCCGGGCCAGCGTGTTTGCGCGTTTTCACCGCGAGGTCGACAGTCGCGGCGACGGCTTCGGGCTGGGCCTGTCGATCGTGCACCGCGCAGCCCAGCTGCACGGTGCCACGATCGAACTGCTCGACTCGCCCCATGGCAGCGGCTTGCGCGTACGCGTGGCGATTCCGATGTCTGCGTGAGTCAGCCGCTCGCGCCTGCCGCCGGCTTGCTCAGGGCCGCCCCACAACCAGAATACTGAAGCTGTCCGGTTGGACGGCTGGACGTCCATTCGGCTGGCTGGCAACACCCAGGCGCGCGGCAGACAGATATAAACGGTGCTGCTGCGGATCAAGCGCAAGCGTGCGCGCGCTGGTCTGCGTGGGAATGGTCGCAATCACCGTGAAATGATCCGGGTCGTCCTCGTGCACGGCGGTGATGTTGCCGCTCTCGCCATTGGAGCTGTAGACCATCGCCTCGGCGGCATCGAACACCACCGCATCCGGGCCCTCGCCGACCGGCACGGTCGCCACATGGTGCCCGTCGCCGGCATCGGTGACGACCATAGTGCGGTTGTCGCATACGGAAAACAGCCGGTGCGCACGACTGTCGATGGCCAGGCCGCTGGGCGATTCGCACGGCGCCAGTGGCCACGTCTGCAGCATCTTGTTGTTGCGCACGTCGATCTGGACCAGTTCGGACTTGTCCTCGATGTTCACATACACAT